>JBOGLI010000635.1:0-5647 GCA_050746165.1 Terriglobales bacterium
TCCATGAGCAGCACCTCCGGCTCGACCGCAAGCGCGCGCGCAATGCACAGCCGCTGCTGCTGGCCGCCGGAAAGGCTCGATCCGGACTTCTTCTTCATGATGTCTTTTACTTCGTCCCACAGCGCCGATTGCTTCAGCGACTTCTCCACCACCTCGTCCAGCTCGCGCCGTTTGCGAAACCCGTTCAACTTCAGGCCCGCAGCGACGTTGTCGTAGATCGACATGGTCGGGAACGGGTTGGGCTTCTGGAACACCATCCCAATGCGCCGTCTCACCTCCACCGCCGGCGTGCCCCCGTCATACACCTTCAATCCAAACACGTCGATGGAGCCGGTCACGCGCGCCCCAGGAACGGTCTCATGCATGCGGTTGATGCAGCGCACGAAGGTCGATTTCCCGCAGCCCGACGGGCCGATAATCGCGGTTACCGCACGCGGACCAATATCCATATTGATGCCGTGCAGCGCCTCGTGTACGCCAAAAAAAGCCCGCAATTCGCGGACCTGGATCGCGTCGCTCAAGCCGTTCCTCCCAGCACGCCGCGGTTGGCCACGAAGCGCACGATGGCGAATGTGCCCACAATGATAATGATCAACACCAGCGATCCCGCCCATGCCATCCTGTGCCACTCGTCATAAGGTGATATGGAGTAGTAGAAAATTTGTAGCGGCAACGCGGCGATCGGCTGGTTTGCCTTAACGGTCCAGAATTGGTTACCGAATGCGGTGAACAGCAGCGGCGCCGTCTCCCCGGCCACTCGCGCAAACGCCAGCATGATGCCGGTGATCACTCCGGAGGTCGCCGTGCGCAGCGTGACCGATAGCGTCACCCGCCACTGCGCCACTCCCAATCCCAGCGCCGCCTCGCGGATGGTATTGGGAACCATGTGCAGCATCTCTTCGGTGGTGCGTGCGACCGTCGGGATCATCATGATGCCGAGCGCGACTCCGCCCGCGAATGCCGAGAAATGGTGTTGCGTGACCACCACCAGCCCATACACCGAAATACCGACCACGATCGAAGGAAGTCCGTTGAGCACGTCCGCCGTGAACCGTACACCGTCGCCCAGGCGGTTACGCCCGTACTCTGATAGGTAGATTCCGGCGCCTATGCCCAGCGGCACCCCAATGAGCGACGTGATGCCTAGAATTATTCCCGAACCCACAATAGCGTTCCCGATTCCTCCGCCCTTCTCGCCGATGGCGACCGGGGCATGCGTGAGGAATGCCCAATTAATTGCGCCTGCTCCGCGGATCACCAGGTCGGAGAAGATGGCCAACAGCGGCGAGATCACGATGATCGCCGCGGCCACCGTCAGCACCGTCGCCAGGTGGTTCTGCACCCGCCGCACCCTGAATTTCCACGAATTCGTTTTACTCGTCATCCCGCCTCAACCCAGCTTCACGCCTCACGCCTGATGCCTCGTCACGCATCCGCCCGCACCGGCATGCCTCGCGTCGTCATCCAGATCAGCGCGCGGGCAATAATGTTAACGATTACGGTAATGATGAACAGCGCCAGGCCGACCTCAATGATGGCGCTCACGTACATGTCGGTCGTGGCCTCGCTGAATTCGTTGGCGATCATCGCCGCCATGCTGGTGGCGGGCGCAAACAGCGATTTGGCGATCTGCGGCGTGTTGCCGATCACCATTGTCACCGCCATGGTCTCGCCCATGGCGCGCCCCAGGCCCAGAATGACGCCGCCCAGGATTCCGGCGCGCGCATTCCGCAACACTCCGGTGCGGATCATCTCCCAGCGCGTCGCGCCCAGCGCCAGCACTGCCTCGCGTTGGTTCTGAGGCACGGAGAGCATGACCTCGCGCGTAATCGAAGCGATGATCGGCAGGATCATGATCGAGAGGATCACTCCGCCAGCCAGCATGCCAATGCCGTACTTGGGCCCGGTGAATAACCCGGTCCAGCCAAAAGCGTCCGCCAGCCAGGGCTCAACGTAATTGCGCAGGACCGGCACCAGGACAAATATGCCCCAAAGCCCGTAAATCACGCTCGGAATCGCGGCCAGCAACTCGACGAGAAAAGAGATAGGGCGTCGCAGGAATCTCGGAGAGATCTCGTTCACAAAAATGGCGGTCCCGACGGCCATGGGTACTGCCAGCACCAGTGCCACCGCGGAGGAGACGAGCGTCCCGTAAATGAAAGCGCGCGCCCCAAAGTCGCCGCTGACCGGGTCCCAGGCGTCGCGCACGAAAAATTGCCAGCCGTACGCGTGCAGGGTCAGCCGGGAGCGAACGATCAACTCGTACAAGACCAGCCCTACGACGGCCAGAATGGCGGCCGCACACAAGAACATTGCCACTTTGAACAGCCGGTCGAGAAAGCCGCTGACAGCGTTCGATCGCGCCGAATGAGGCGACGCCGGCGCCAGCACAGGCCCTACCTTCGTCACCGCACCGGGAGAATCGATTTTGTCGCTGGCCACACGCGGCACCCTCATGCGGCCTGAGGCTACCAATGTTGTGTTACAGGATGATTACAGACGGTTTATCGGTCCTGTCATCCCGAGCGAAGGCGGCTCCGCGACTAATCCCCCGTACTGGCGACCGGCGACTGTTGACTGGCGACTGGCACCGCCGGCAGCACGAACGAAAACGTCGCCCCGTGGCCGAACTCGCTCTCCGCATGAATCGACCCGCCATGTGCCCGCACGATGTGCTTCACGATTGCCAATCCCAGCCCGGTTCCTCCCGCCTCCCGCGAGCGGCCTTTATCGACGCGGTAGAAGCGCTCGAACAGCCGCGGAATGTGCTCGCTGGCGATACCCGGTCCGGAGTCACGAATGTAGAATTCCACTCCCGCCTCGTGCTCCCTTGCCCCGACCTCAATTTCTCCGCCGGAACCGCCGTACTTGATGGCGTTGTCCAGCAGGTTCGTGAATACCTGGTGGATCGCATCGGCATCGGCCAGCACTTCCTTCGTGGCCGTCGCGCTTCCTTCGTGTCCATCGTGTGAACCGGTTTGAGCAAGGTCGCGCACCCGGAAGCGAACGCCGCTCGCACCTGCGATATTGCGGAACGTTTCCGTCGCGTCGTCCAGCAGCGCCTTTACCGTCACCGGCTGGATGGCAAATCGCTGCTCGCCTGACTCCACGCGCGCCAGGATCAGCAGGTCCTCGGTCAGCCGTGCCATGCGAATGGCATTCTTCCGGATGATCTCCAGGAACTCCCTTGTGGTGGCGCGGTCCTCGGTATCGAGCAGGGTCTCGGTCCAGCCCTGGATCGACGTCAACGGCGTGCGCAGCTCGTGCGAGACGTTGGCGATGAAGTCGCGCCGCGTCTTCTCCACTCGCTCAATATCGCTCACGTCGTGCAGCACCACCACCGCTCCTCCGCCGGGCATAGGACCGGAAAACACCTCGTAGTTGCGACCGGACAGGGCGGCGCGCGCGTGACTTACCGAGCTGCCCGCCAGGCTCGATTCCACGGCTTCCAACAACGCCGGATCCCGGAACGCGTCGATGAGGGCGACGCCCGTTCCCGCGCGCGCCAGCCGTCGCACCGGGTCATTGGCCCACCGCACTCGCTTGTCGCGCGACACCACGAATAGCGGGTCGGGCATGCTGTTGAGCACGGCTTCCAGTTGCCGATGGCTGGTTTCCAGTTCAGCAAAGCTCGATTCCAGCTTGCGCGCGGTCTGGTCGAGCGCGGCGGCCAGTTGCGCGATCTCGTCGCCCGAGCTCTCTTCCACGCGAGCGCCCAGGTCTCCGGCGGCAATATTGTTGGCGAAGGTCATGATTCGCCGCAGTCGGCGCGCGATCAGCTCCGCCGCGACCAGGGCAAGCAGCGCCGCCAGGAGCAGCGCAACCGCCGAAGCCCCTAGCAGGTTGCGGCGTACGCGGCTGGTCGAGCGCTGAATGGAATCGAGCGGGTACGCCAGGCGCACCGCGCCCCCGGGAATGGGCACGGCGACGTAGTGAAAAGCAACACCGACTGTATGGCTCAGTCGTGTCGAGCTGCCCGGCTTGCCATGCAATGCGGCGATAAATTCAGGCCGCGTCGCATGGTTTTCCATCTCGTCTCGGTTCGCGCGTGTGTCGGCAAGCACTTTTCCGTTGCTGTCGATGATGGTGACGCGGGCATCCACCGCGTCGCCGAATTCCTGCGCGACCTGCTGGAGCGGACGGTTCCGCTCGTGCTCCACCGTCACCGCCAGCGCCCGCGCCTCCTGCTCGAGCCCGCTGTGGATCTGATCGAACAGCGAATCTTCCCATGCCTTGCGTATCGCGACGTCGATTGCCAGCGTGGCGATCAGGACCACCACCAGGAAGGCCCCGAACAGCTTCGTGAAAATCCGGCCTGTCACTTGGGGACCTCGAAGCGGTATCCGGCGCCGCGCACCGTGCGCAGGAATTCCGGATCCTCCGGATTCGTCTCGATCTTCTCCCGCACCCGCCGGACGTACACATCGACCGACCGCGGCGTGACAAACCGCGTGTCCTGCCAGACGGCGTCGAGCAGTTGGTCGCGCGTGAACACCCGGCCCGCATGGCGCGCCAGGTATTCCAGCAGCCGGAACTCGGTCGCGGTCATGCTGACCGGTTCTCCGCTGACCGTCACCGTCATCGAAGCCGTGTTGATCTCGAGGTTGCGCGCGCGCACCACAGCGGCGGCCAGGGGCGAGTCGAAGCGCCGCAGTACGGCCTTCACGCGCGCTACCAGTTCGCGTGGGCTGAACGGCTTCGTCACGTAATCATCGGCCCCGAGCTCGAAGCCCACGACGCGGTCCGTTTCCGCCGTCTTGGCCGTCAGAAAGATGACGGGAATGTGTGCCATGGCCGGCGACTTGCGGATGCGGCGGCACAACTCGAAACCGTCCCCGTCGGGCACCATGATGTCGAGCAGGAACAGTGAAGGAGGGGCTTTCTCCGCTTGCGGCAGGACGTTGAGCGCGCCCGGGAAAAGGCGCGTGGCGAATCCCGCCGACTCCAACTGGTGTTGGAGCAGTCGTCCAATATCCGCGTCATCTTCGACGATGAAGATAGTCTGACGCACGCGCTATTCTATCCGTTCCGGAGTTACAGGATTATTACAAATAGCGGCGCCGCAGGCACGAAAAAGGGGCCGCCGGATTAGGAGATCCAGCCGCCCCCAGCGAATTGCGAGACGGAAACTAAATTGACCACACCCTAGCAGAACTTCTTGCTCTTATAACCGGGTGGCCTGATTTGTTCTAAAATCCGGAATTCACATTCCGACATGGCGAAATTTGCCCGAAATATTGCGGATTTTCGCCACTTCTCCCGCTTCGCCTTATCCCGCCCACGACCTTTTTCAGTGCAAGCTCTGTTCCGATTTCCGAAACTCGGGTGCGTTTGGGTGCCCCACACATCGCGCCTCACTGCTTCTTCCCTCTCGCTGATGTCGGGCGCGATGTGTGGGTCTGGAGTCTCAGTCAGAACGCGGTTTCGATCGGCGTATCGTCATCCCCGCCGCGGTGGTGCTTGCGCGGCAATAATCCGCGCACGATGACATAGAGGATCGGAATGATGAACAGGTTCAGCAGCGTGGAAACGATCATGCCGCCGAACACCGTAGTGCCCACCGAATGACGTCCCGCCGACCCCGCGCCCGAGGCAAACACCAGCGGCAGCACGCCCAGGATGAACGCGAACGACGTCATCAGGATCG
>JBOGLI010000636.1:0-3843 GCA_050746165.1 Terriglobales bacterium
TGGATGACCAGATCCGCCGCCAGGAATACCGTGCGATCTTTGGCAGTGACAGCCTGTATCGCTACGCCATGGGCGCGATCCCGTCCATCCACATCGTCGTGGATAACGGCCACGTTACCTTGACCGGCGTCGTGGATAATCAGGCCGACAAGAACGAGGCGAAGATCCGGGCGAGCGCAGTGCCAGGCGTCTTCAGCGTGAACAACGATCTTCAGGTCGTGAACAACAACGGCAACAAGAGCGGCGAATGAGTATCAGGCGTGAGGCTTGAGGTCTGAGCCTCACGCCTCATTTCGGCATCCCGCCCGGCTTCCATTCGGGCTTGAACTCGCTGTTGGCGAGCCACTCGACCGGCGCGACGAACGATTCGATCGCGTCGCTCAGGAATTTCCAATCCAGGTGCGCCAGGTCGTCGTTCGGCCGGTGGTAGTACGGCGGATCTCCCCATCCCGCCGCCGTTTGCGCCACCACTCCCTTTAACGCCAGCGCATAGTTGTCGGAGCGCTGAAAATAATGCTGCTCCGGATAGGGGTCTGGCCCGATCTTCGCCCAGTGCTCCCGTAGCGCCGGCCCGAGGTTGGTGCGCTCCCATCCGGTAAGTAGCAGAAAACCCTTCGGCAGCTTCGGGTCCTGCGCTCCGATCATCTCGAACTCGATATTCGCGACGAACTTATCCAGCGGCAGCGGCGGATGCTCCCGGAAATAATTGTCGCCCTGCCCGCCGGTTTCCTCGCTGCCGAAGCAGACGAAGTACACGGTGCGTTTCGGCTTCGGTCCCGCTGCCAGCGCGCGCGCCAGTTCAATCACCGCCGTCGTGCCCGACGCATCGTCGTCCGCGCCGTTGTAGATTTCGTCGCCTCCATCCTTCTGCGGGCGGATTCCCAGATGGTCCAGGTGCGCCGAAAGCAGAATCGCCTCGGCATTCGGATCGCTCCCCTCCAGCACCGCCATCGCATTGTAGGTATGGCCGGGCGGCGTTGGGACTTCGTGCACCGTCAGCGACACGGGCGTGCTCGCTTCCATCTGCTCGACCTTGGCGAACGCGTCCGCGTTCAGCACGGCGATTGTCATCGACCGGCCCAGCGCGCCTCCGCCTTCCACGCCCTTGATGTGCATCGGCACGCGCGTCTTCCCGCCCATCATGCCGAATAATTGCTTGATGCCCGCCGAATCCTTGAACAGGATGACTGCCGCCCCGCGCAGCCGCTGCGCTACCTGCGACAGCGCGCGCGGATCGTCGGGTACTCCCGTCACCAGCACGGCTGAACCAGGCTCCACTTTCGCGGCTTCGCTCGCCGCCACTTTCTGCAACTTTCCGTTGACGCTTTCGCCCGTCGAGGTGAGCAGATAGAAATCGCCGGCTTCCTGCAATTGCGTGCTTCCAGCGGAAAGCTGCGCCTTGCCGTCCAGCTTGGGCGTGACCAGGTCCACCGTCTCGATGAACGAATTCTCTGGCGCGGCCGGCTTCAGTCCGAACGACTCGAACTTCGACGCTACGAACTCCGCCGCGATCTCTTCGTCACGCGTCCCGCTGCCGCGGCCTTGGAGCGCGTCGCTGGCGAGGAAATCCTCATCGGCGCGCACCCAATCGGACTTAACCGTCCAGTGCGCGGTGTTTTCGCGCGTGCGCGGAACCGTTGCGGCTTTCCGCGCTGGCCCCTGCGCCGACGCGAGCAGCGATGAGATCGTAAACAGAACCAGGAAAGTGCGGTGTAGAACGACTGTCATGCGGTTCAGTTTACAGGCCGCGGATGCATCCGGAAAACCGCCCGGCTGTTGTGTCGCATCTCGATGCACCGGTCGGACAGTCGCATTTCATCGTCGCGCATCAGATGGACGGGAGGCGTAAGGCGGTGCACGGAGGACTGAAGCGGATCGAGCACGTCATCGTGCTCATGCTCGAGAACCGGTCGCTGGATCAGGCTTTCGGCTTCCTCTACGAAGGCGAGAACCAACCGCAACACTTTCTACCCGGCGATACGGAAAAACGTTTCCGCGGCATGCCGCGCGATTTCTCAAACCTCGTGTCGCTGGATCCCGGCGCCAAAAGCGTGCCGGTCATCGCCGGAGCGCACGACCGCTGCGTGCCGCACAACGATCCGCAGGAGCTCTTCGAGCAGATCAACCTGCAACTGTTCGGGACCGAAAAACCCGCGCCCGGACAGCATCCGTCGATGAACGGCTTTCTCGTCAGCTACGAGCACACCAAGCCCGCGCGCCCGGATGAGATCATGGAGTGCTACACGCCGGAGCAGTTGCCGGTAATGAGCGCGCTCGCCCGCAATTTTGCCATCTGCGATGAGTGGTACGCTTCCGCGCCCTGCCAAACCTGGCCCAACCGCGCCTTCTTCCACCTCGGCACTTCGCGCGGCAACGTCAACAACTATCCCTACAATCCGTTCGACTACGACGTCCCCACCATCTTCAACGTCCTGATGGAACATAAAATCAGTTGGGCCATTTACAACGACAGCATTCTCGAATCGGCCACGCGCCTGCAATTTCCGCAGCTCTGGAGCTTGTTGCTCGAGCCGCATTTCCAGCGCTTCGACAAGTTTCTCGACGACGCCCGTGCCGGCCATCTGCCGTCCTATTCGTTTCTCGAGCCCAGCTTCCTCGTCGATCCCAACGACGCGCACCCGCCGCACGACATGTTGCTCGCCGAACAGTTCGTCTGGAAAGTCTGGCAGGCTGTAAGCGGCGGCGCCCATTGGGAATCGACCCTGCTCATCATCACCTTCGACGAGCACGGCGGATGTGTCGACCACGTTCCTCCGCCCTACGGCGCCGTTCCGCCCGACGACTGCCGCGGCCCCGGCGGCTTCGCCTTCGATCGCTATGGCGTGCGCGTGCCCACAATCGTCATCTCACCGTGGATCGAAGAGGGCACCGTCTTCCGCTCCCCCGGCCAGCGCCCGTATTGCCATACGTCGGTGATTGCCACATTGCGTGACTGGTTGGGAATTCCCATCGACCGCCTGATGAAGAGCCGGCGGGTCGCAGAGGCGCCTACCCTCGATCACCTGCTCAACCGCACCGAACCGCGCCGCGATGTGCCCGCGATCGCCTATCCGGCTGGCACGCCGACGCACCACCACCTGCAACTCGCGCCCAACGATTTTCAGAAAGGGATGCTGGTCTCAGCCGCGCATCGCCTGGGCATCGGCGGCGGCCTCAAGGCGCTGGAACACGTCCACGAGCGCCGCCACATCGCCGACTTCTTCGAAACCCACCGCCAACGCCACCAGCGCTCGTAACGCGGGCGTCCCGCCTGCCGTGCGTGACCATGACTCGTGATCCAATCACATAACCCTATGTCGGCGGTCACCGCAGCCCTTCTGCAGGCTGAGTATCGTTTCTAATCGGGAGCCTCAGTTCGGCATCTAGGCCGCACTCCCACCCGGCTCCAGGTCACCCGATTCCATTTCCGACCGTCTTCCATGGGAGGAAGAACTCCATGCACATCGATACCGGCAACACCGGCTTCATGCTCCTCTGTTGCAGCCTGGTTATGTTGATGACCCCAGGCCTCGCCTTCTTCTATGGCGGTCTCGTCGGCCGCAAGAACGTGCTTGCCATCATGATCCAAAGTTTCGTCTCCATGGGCTGGACGACGGTGATCTTGTACCTGTACGGGTATTCGCTCTGTTTCAGCGGCGATTTCCATGGTGTCATCGGCAATCTCAACATGGCGTTTCTGCGCGGCGTCTCTCTCACCGCGCCCTCGCCGAACAACACCATCCCCTTGATCGTATTTATCGCCTACCAGATGATGTTCGCCATCATCACCCCCGCCCTGATCAGCGGAGCCTTCACCAACCGCGTAACTTTCAAGGCCTACAT
>JBOGLI010000637.1:0-8892 GCA_050746165.1 Terriglobales bacterium
GGCAGGAGCTGGTTGATTGGCAGACATCTCTCACCCCAAAAGAGAAACTCGTCGATGGGCGAGAGTATACCGCGTGCAGCCGTTCGGGACGGAGATGAACATCGTTTGCCGATGTAACGAAAGGGAAGGGAGGCCCGTTGGGTAAAAGCTATGCCGTGGATTCGCTGCGCTCGCCCGGCGAGAATACGCCGTGGGAGGCTTTCAAATGCTGTCCGAATGCGCTGTGGACCTTCGCCGCCTGATCCTGCGGCCGCAATGGATCGCGTGGAAGTTCGATAGCCCAGCCATCACACGAGCACTTCCATACGGTCGCGATGCCCGCGGTCCAGGTTGCAACGATCAGTCGGGGTGCTTTCATTGGTATCCATTGTCGCTGAGCGCGCGCAATCGTCAATTCCGCGGAGGTGGAAGGCGGGCAGCCGATCGTAATGCCACTTTCCGGACCGCCCGAAGTGGGGCCGCGATGTCCCGGCAGAGTTTCGTTGCGGTACACTGCCGCACATGGGTGAGGTCGCAATTCCACGTCGTACTCTCGGACGGACCGGTGAGCAGGTGACCATTGTCGGCCTGGGTGGCGAAGGTATCCTGCGCACGCACGGGCACGAACGCGACGCTGCCGGGGTGATCACCCGCGCGCTCGATCTCGGCATCACGTATTTCGATACTGCGCCGGCCTATGCTTCCAGCCGTGATTACCTGGGCGCGACCTTGGGCGAGCGCCGTGAGGGAATCTTCCTCGCTTCGAAGACTGGGGAGCGCGGGCGCGATGGGTCGTTGCGCATCCTGGAGGATTCGCTGCGCCGGTTGCGCACCGATCATCTCGATCTTTGGCAGTTGCACGACCTGCGCACGCTGGACGACATCGAGGCTATTTTCGCGCCCGATGGCGCCATTCACGCCCTTGTTGAGGCGCGTGCGGCCGGCCTGGTGCGCTACCTGGGAATCACCGGCCACCACGATCCCGCGATTCTGCTGGAAGCCATGCGCCGTTTCGACTTTGACACCGCGCTGGTGGCGCTCAATTGCGCGGACATGGCGCGCATGCCGTTCACGCGCACGGTCCTACCCGAAGCGGCCGCGCGCAACATGGGCGTAATCGCGATGAAGGTGTATTCGGCGGGGATGCTGGTAGGCCCGCGCGGATCCTGCCGGCCGGAGGAGGCACTGCGGTACGCGTTGTCGCTCGACGGCGTTTCGCTGGCCATCATCGGCTGCCAAACACCGGAACAGGTGGAGGAGAATGTGCGCATTGCGCGCGAATTTTCTCCACTGGAAGAGCAGCAGATGCGCGCGCTCGAGCAACGCCACCGGTCCGATGCCTGGACGCCATACAAAGCGCCGCCATGGATGGCGATCAGCTACTAGACGGCCCTGCCCACCTTCAAAGGCGATGACGGCATCCCAATTCTGGGAGGGTGGTATGCCTGAAAAACAAACAATACGACGGGCGCAGGAAGACAAGCGCGAGGGTAAAGCGCCAAGCACGCAGGCGGGCGAGTTTGTGCGCGAGGAAATGGACCATATCCGCGAAGGCAAGCACGGCGCAAAAAACACAAAGCAGGCGATCGCGATCGGCTTATCCAAAGCGCGCCGCTCCGGGGTGAAGTTGCGGGCGCCGAAGAAAGGGAAGGCGTCGTCGCGGACGCGTAAACAAGCGAAGCGCGATCTCAGCAAGGGAAGGTCGGCCGGTAAGAAGACCTCCTCACGGCGCTCGCGCGCGGTGCGTGGCGCGCTGAAGAAGATGGGGCGATCGGCGGCGTCGCGCCAGAACCTGTCGCGGCAGGCGCGTAGTGCGTCGCGGAAACGCAGTAGCTCGTCCCGGAGCGCGGCGGCAAAGAAAGCGGTCCAGACGAAGGGCCCGACGCTGCTCAAGCGGGCGGCGAAAAAAGCGGCGAGGACGCGGGAACGGAAAGCGGCGTAAACAGGCTTCGGGCTTCCGGCTTCGGGCTTCCGCCAGCACAAGAGTGAAAAAAGAACGTGGTCCGAATTTTTCCGGACCACGCTCTTTTTTTGTGACTGTTGCGCTATTGCAGCTTCGTGTAGTCGCAGGACAGATTCGTCGGCTGAGCGGGTGGCGTTGGAGGCACCGCCCACGGCTTCCCCGTAAAGTCGAAGAACTCGGTCATGTCCATCTGCGCCTTGTCGCGCGCGGTAAGGTTGGGCAGGTTGAAGCGCGTCTCAATGAATTTCAGGATCGCCGTATGGTCGGCCGCGGTGTGCGACACGTAATTTTTCTTGGCGAACGGCGAGACCACGATCAGAGGTACGCGAAAGCCGGTGCGCGTGAAATCTCCCTGAGGCACGATGTACTGCTGCTCGGCGGGGGTCAAATCGGAAGGCGGCAGGCCGTCGGGGGAAACGGTTGTCATCGGCTGGACATGGTCGTAGCCGCCGCCGGCCTCGTCGAACGACAGGATAAATACGCTGTTGGCCCACGACGAACTCTGCATGAGCTTGTTGATGAACTTGGCGGCGTATTGCGCCCCCACCTGGTTATCGTTGCCGGAATGGATCGTCGCCGAGAGCGTTGCTCCCGGATGCTCGTCTGATCCCGGAAGCTCATCGATAAACGAGACCTGCGGCAAGGTGCCGTTGTCCACATCGGTGAAGTACTGGTCCACGGGAACGATATTGGCGGCGTGATTATTGGCAAACGGCTGGAAGTGGAAGATCACCGAATGGGGCTGTCCCGGTACGGCGTCACCATCCGCGCCCGTAGTTGTCGGCGTCGTGTAGTACACCTTCCAGGAAATTTTGTTGTCATCGAGCAGTTGGAAGATGTTCTTCACCTGCGAGGAATCGAGCGTGCCCGGATCGTGAGCGTGTCCGTGGGTGGTGGCGGCGAGGGTGAAGACGCGGTTGGGCGCGGAGTTACTTGGGACCGGCGAAAACCAGGCGTCGGAAGTCGCAAAGTTGCTGGCCATGAAGTAGTAGTAGGGGAGATCGTTACCGTCGTAGTAGCCCATCGTACGCCGGCCTTCGGAGTCGTAGATGTAGCTGACCAGCGTCTTGGCGGCGCCGGGTGCGCTCCAGGTGAGCGTCACCTGCGATCCGACCGGGACCGAAGTCGCGCTTGCCGTGATGGTGCCGCCGCCGGTCACCGCGCCCGGCTGGATGGGCGTCGCATCGCCGATTACGGCAACCGAGGCCACCGCCACCGGAAGGCTGGAGAACATGTCGATGGAGGCGTTGTTGCTGGCAAACAAATAGAAATTCTGCGAACGGTTGACGGTCACGGTCACGGTGCCATTATCGGCCACTACTTCGGAGACCTTGCCTTCGCCGCGTGCGCGCCCTTGGGCGTTGTGAACAAAACCGTCGCCCTTGAAGACGGAAGAGCCGGGCTGGTCGTAGTTGTAATCGCCGAAACTTTCCAGCCAGTCCGGATCCATGTTTTCGATGCACGCGGTCTGCAGATGATAGGCGGGCACGGGAGTGCCGTCGGCCATCACGTTGGTGGCGTTGGCGGGCAATCCGTTGACCTGGTCCGCGGTGCCGTATCCGTTCTGGGCGCGATAGGCGCCTAGCTGGCCGAAATAGGTGTCAAAGGAGCGGTTCTCCTGCAACATGAAAATAATGTGCTGCACCGAATCGATGGGCCGTGCTGCCGGCGGAGGAGGCGTGGTGGTGCCGCCACTGCCGCCGGAAGGATTCCCGGAGCCAGCCGGAGAAACGGCGGTGCCGCCGCATCCAAGGGCGATGATCAGAAGAGCCGTGCTGATCGTGAGTAGAAGTGCCGACTTGCGTGTCACGAGGACAAGAGACATAAATGGGACCCTTGGACAAACCCGCTGCGTCGAAGAAGTTAGAAACAGGGCTGCTGGCGGAAGTTGGCTCAGTTCTCGGGCATCTTTCGATTTAGGGGTCGAAAGGGAACAAAGTAGTCCTTCTTCACCCGCGACGGCGCGAACGGGTGGGGACCTGCAATCCGTTCAGCGGAGACTTAAACCGTGGACCGGCGCGAGCCGCCACGCACGAAGAAGTGCGCGATCAGGAAGGCGCAGGCGAATCCGAGAAGGATCCAGAACCCGACCGCTACTACCTTCACGACAGCCCAGAAGATGATCCACGCGATGAAGAAAGCGAGTGCAATCCACAATAGCCACATACGTCTTTAGAAGACACAGAATGACGGCGAAGTTTGCCCCGCAGCGCGCCACTTTGCGCCGTATACAGGCGCAATGGGCCTACCCGGAGACGGGTGCATCCATCTAACTTCGTTCCGCTTGCATGCGCTCATCCATAACGACGTTTTCCAGAATGGCGTATTCCTTGCGATCATCGCCCACGGGCTGATCGGAATCTCGCTGGTTTGGGATAAGGTGCTGCTGAAGAATCCGGGCACGAAGAACCTGGTCAGCTATGTCTTCTGGCTGGGTGCGATGAGCGTCTTCGGCGTCATCCTGGTGCCGTTCGGATACAAGGGCGCACCCCTCACGCTGATCGGAATCGCGTTCGCCGCCGGCATCATCCACTTGTTCGGCGTTTTCTTTTATTACCTGGCGCTAAAGCGAGGCGAAGCTTCGAACACGCTGGCGATCATGGGCGGGTTCTCGCCGGTCGCGACCGTGGCTATCGGATTCATCTTCCTGACGCAGCACATGACGGGGTGGCGGCTGGTCGGCTTTGCCCTGATGACCGGTGGCGGCTTTCTCATGTTCGCTTCCGAGAAGCTGCCCATGAAAAAATTATTGCCACCGGTCCTGCTCGCCGCCGGACTGCTCGGACTGGTGAACGTGCTGGAGAAGGTGGTGTACAACCAGACAAACTTCGTGACCGGCTATGTCTGGTTCACCATCGGAACGTTTCTGGGCGCGATGTCACTGCTCATTCGTCCGAAGTGGCGCAAGCAGATTCGCCAGGAATCCGGGCAGGACAATCCCCGGAACCGCTTCTGGTATTTTGTGAACCGGTTCGTTGCCGGAGTCGGATCGTTCCTGGTTTTTTTCGCGATCAGCCATGCACAGCCGGCGATCGTCGACGCCATCTCCGGCGTGCGTTACACGATCATTTTCATCGGCGCCTTCCTGCTGACCAAGCTGCGGCCGCAATGGTTGCGCGAGAACTTCAGCGGCCGTCAACTGGCGACGAAAACGATTGCGACGGCCCTGGTGGTTGCCGGGCTCGTGATTGTCGGACTGAGTGGCGGAAAAACAGGGCAGTCGTCGGTCGCCTCCAACCGCGCGCGTTCCTCTGGCAGGGTTACGGCGGCGGAAAAACTTACACGCTTCATCCGCGCCGGCATCTCGTAAGCTACTGAAACTTAAGAAGAAAGAATGGCATCCGGTGTGCTCCTCCTAACTGCGGAACAGTTGGAGAGGTACGCCAATGAAGGTCAAGATCGCAGTTCTAACGCTAGTGGCAGTTTTCGCGATTCTGCTCGCGACCGGGTGCAGCACCATGCCGGCCAATGCCGCGGGACCATCCGCGGAGGAAGGCACCACGGCGGCGCCGCCATTTGCGACTGAAAAGAAGAGCGCCGCCTATCACGCCAGGGAAGTCGCGGCGGGAACGCTGATCAACGTGCGCTTGCAGCAATCGGTGTCGAGCGCGTCATCGCGTTCCGGCGATGAGTTCGCGGCTGTCCTCGCCGAACCGCTGGTGGCCAACGGCCAGACGCTGGCTCCGGAAGGGGCGGCCGTCACCGGACGCGTGGTCGCTGCTCGCAAATCGGGTCACCTGCACGACTCCGGCTACCTGCGGCTTGCGCTGGCCTCGGTGGAAATCAACGGCAAGGCCGTCCCGGTACATTCCTCGACGATCTTCGTCATGGGCGGCGCGCACAAGAAGCGGAACCTGACGCTGATCGGCGGTGGAGCGGGCGTGGGCGCGCTCATCGGCGCGATCGCCGGCGGCGGCAAGGGTGCGCTGATCGGAAGCGCGGTCGGCGCGGGCGCGGGCACCGCTGGCGCGTACGCGACGGGCAAGAAAGACGTCGGTTTCGGCGCCGAACGACGCCTGACCTTCCGCCTGACACAGCCACTGACGCTGTAGAGGCTTGAGGCACGCGGCTTGAGGATATGAACAACAGCCTGGAGGAGACTCCGGGCTGTTTGCTGTTTAGACCCTCACTCCTCAAGCCTCACTCCTCACCGCTCGACGTGCGGCACATCACAGTTTTTCATTTTGGGATTGGTTATTGTTGCGGCAGTGTTCCGTAGTGGGCCAGTCGTCCCAATTCGATGGCTCGCATAACAGCCAGCTCGGACCGAAATGGAAACCACCATCGTGGCTCTGAATTCCTGTACTCCGCCGCCGTTGCTTGTCCGCACGGATTGATGATCGAGGAGCGGGGACGCGTCGTTTTCTCCAACCTCTCGTACGCGCGCCTCTACGGCTTTTCCGGGCAGGACGAAATACTTGGGAAATTGGTCCGGCAATTGCGACTGAGCCCGCCACCTGGCGACAGACCAACCAACAAATATGAAACGCTCCACTTCGACTTTCGCGACGGCGATCAGCGCCGGCGCCTGCACGTGGCCCGGGACGTCAGCGAGCGGCGCGCGCTCGAGGGCCGGCTGCGGGAATCGGAGAAGCTCGAAGCAATCGGCCGGCTGGTGGGCGGCGTGGCGCACGATTTTAATAACATCCTGACGGCAATCACGCTCTATGCCGGCCTGCTGCAAGAATTTCAGCTTGAGCGCGGCGGCGGCCAGGTCGATGAGATTCTGCAAGCGGCGAAGCGCGGCACCGACCTGGTTCGCCAGCTCCTGACGTTTGCGCGACAACACACCGGGACCGCACACGTAATTTCGCTGCGCGAGACCGTCGAGGCGATGCGGCCGGTGCTGCAGCCGCTCATCGGCGAGGACATTGAATTCAACGCGCATTTCGTTGCCGGCGACGATTACGTGCGGGCCGACCCCGCGCAGCTCCAGCAGGTGGTGCTCAACCTGGTGATGAACGCGCGCGACGCCATGCCACGCGGCGGCGAGGTTCGCATCCGCACGGCTCATGCACAAATCAAAGGACGACGCGGTCCTCACCGCGAAATTCGCGCGGGCGCGTACGTTTCCCTGTGCGTCGAGGACACCGGCTGCGGCATGAAGGAAGAGGTCCGGTCGCGCATCTTCGAGCCCTTCTTCACCACGAAGAAAGCAGGGGCGGGGACGGGCCTGGGCATGTCGATGGTGTACGGCATCGTCCACCAGTCTGGCGGCAGCGTCACGATTTCCAGCGTAGTGGGGAAGGGAACGCGCGTAACAGTTTTGTTGCCGCAAGTCGCGCCGGAGCGCGCAAGCGCGAGCGCCGTCCAGTCCGACGCGTCCACATCCGGATCGGAAACAATACTACTCGAGGAAGATGACGCGGCCATCCGCGCGTCGGTAGCCGAGTTGTTACTCGACCGTGGCTATCGCGTTCTCCAGGCTCGTGACGGCCTGCACGCGATCGAGATTGCCCGCGCCCATCGTCCGCGCATCGATCTTGTACTGAGCGACATCGTAATGCCGCGCATGAGCGGCGCCGATGCCGCAGTGAAAATCCGCCGCCTTCATCCCGAGGCGAAAATCCTGCTCATCTCCGGTTATCCCGCCAAAGCAGCCCCGAAGCTGTCGGCGCTCGGCCCTGTTCTTTTGAAACCGTTCTCGCGCGCGATGCTGGCACGGAAAGTGCGCGAGACGCTCGAGCAAGGCTTGCCCTCCAGCGGGGCTGCTGCGAGAGGTACGTCATGATCGCGAATGCCGAATTGACTCCGACCCGGGAAATTTCAGGTGCGACCCTGCTCAACCTGCTGGTGATCGACGACGATCGCGCCATCCGGGAATGTTGCCGCGATGCCGCGCATGCCGCCGGGTTCAACACGTTCGTCGCCGATTCCGCCGAGCACGCGCTGCGCATCGTCGAACAGCAACCCGTGGACATCGCGCTGCTCGACCTTCGCCTGCCTGGGGCGAACGGACTCGAAGCGCTGAAAATGATCAAGTCGCGGCGACCGAACGCGGTGGTGGTCGTCATGACCGGATTCGCAACGGTGCCGTCGGCGGTGCAGGCGATGAAGTTCGGCGCCTTCGACTACATCAGCAAGCCATTCACGCTCGAAGAACTGCGGGTGATGCTCGAGCGCTCGATCGAGGAATTGCGCATGACGACCGAAAAGCGCGTCCTGCGCGAGCGCTTGCGGTCGCGCCACGGGTTTGGCTCGATCGTGGGGCGCGCGCCGGAGATGGAGAAGCTTTACCGCATCATCGCCAAGGCCGCCCAGAGCACCCATCCCGTACTGATCTGCGGCGAGACCGGAAGCGGCAAGGAACTGGTGGCACGCTCGATCCATTACTCGGGGCCGAGCCACGATAAACCGTTCATCCCCGTGGACTGCGGATCGGTGTCACCGGCGATGATGGAAAGCGAGCTGTTCGGCTATGTGCGGGGCGCGTTCCCCGGCGCGATCCGCGCGAAAGATGGGCTGCTGACGGTCGCCGGCGGCGGCACCGTTTTCCTCGACGAAGTATCGGAACTCTCGATTGATCTCCAGGCGAAATTGCTGCGCGCGATCCAGGACAAGGAGATCCATCCGGTGGGAACGAATAAGCGCGCGGCTATCGACGTCCGCATCCTCGCCGCCACCAATCGCGACCTGGAGAAGGCGGTCGCCGACGGAACCTTCCGGCGCGACCTGTTCTTCCGCCTGAACGTGCTCACCCTGAAGATTCCACCGCTGCGCGAGCGCAAGCAGGACGTCCCGCTGCTGATCGAGCACTTCCTGGAGAAGCTGGCGCGAAGTTCCGGAGTAACGCGCACGATGAGCGCGGATGCCATGCGCGCGCTGGAAGAATACGACTGGCCCGGGAATGTCCGTGAACTGGAGAACTGCATGGAGCGGGCGTGCGCGCTGAGTTCCGGCCCGACGATCCAGACCGCAGACCTGTCGAGCGCTGTGCACAACGTACATCA
>JBOGLI010000638.1:0-5400 GCA_050746165.1 Terriglobales bacterium
GGCCCACCCTCGCGCCCGGTTTTGGCGCAGGGTGGGAAATAAGGCGAGGAGACGAAAGATGCCAAGGCTGAACTCCGTAAAAGAATTGGAAACGTTCCGCGCGGCGTGCCTCGCTAATCGCGACGCGAACAAACCCTGCCTCACCGTGTGTGCGGGCAGCGGGTGTGTCGCGGCGGGCTCGCTCACCGTCCTGGAAAAGCTGCGCGCGGAAGTCAAGAAGCGCGGTCTCGAGAACCAGGTTGATGTGAAGAGCACCGGCTGCCACGGCTTCTGCGAGCGCGGCCCCGTGATGATCGTCTGGCCGGAAGGGACCTTCTACAACCAGGTGGCGGCGAAGAACGCCGTTGACATCGTCAACAGCGTTTCCAACGGCCACAAGCCGCTGGAAGCCCTGCTCTATAAGGACCCCACCACCGGGCAGAAGTATGTGCACGAGCACGAAGTGCCCTTCTATGCCCGCCAGCAGCGCGTGCTCTTCGGCAACAACGGAAAGATCGACCCGAAGGACATCACCGACTATCTGTCCGTCGGCGGCTACAAAGCGATCGCGAAGGTCCTCGCGGGCATGACTCCCGACACAGTCGTCGAGACGATCACTCGCTCCGGCCTGCGCGGCCGTGGCGGCGCGGGCTTTCCGACGGGCGTGAAGTGGTCGCTCTGCCGCAAGAACGGCAAGCCCAACGGCCACGGAGAGATCGAGCGCTACATCATCTGCAACGCGGATGAAGGCGATCCCGGGGCGTTCATGGACCGGTCGCTGCTGGAAGGGAATCCGCACAGCGTGATTGAAGGCATGCTGATCGGCGCCTTCGCTCTCGGAGCGAAAGAAGGCTACGTCTACGTTCGCGCCGAGTATCCGCTGGCGGTCGAACACCTGAGAGTGGCCATCCGGGAGGCCGAGACGCACGGCCTGCTCGGCGACAACATTCTCGGATCCGGCATGAACTTCCGGCTGAAGATCGTGCAGGGTGCGGGAGCGTTCGTCTGCGGTGAGGAGACGGCCCTCATCGCTTCCATCGAAGGCCGCGTCGGTGAACCTCATCCGCGCCCGCCCTATCCGGCGCAGAAGGGTCTGTACGGCAAGCCCACGATTATCAACAACGTTAAGACGTGGGCCAGCGTCGGACACATCATCAATCGCGGCGCGGACTGGTACTCCTCGATCGGCACGGAGAAGAGCAAGGGCACCATGGTGTTCTCGCTCGTCGGCAAGATCAACAACACCGGTCTGGTCGAAGTCCCGATGGGCATCACGCTGCGCGAAATGATCTACGAAATCGGCGGCGGCATTCCCGATGGACGCGAACTCAAGGCGGTGCAGATCGGCGGACCGTCGGGCGGATGCATTCCCGCCGACCTGATCGATCTCCCCATCGACTACGAGGAACTCACCAAGGCCGGTTCGATGATGGGTTCCGGCGGCATGGTGGTGATGGACGACAGCACCTGCATGGTCGATGTCGCCCGCTACTTCATGGAGTTCCTCGAGGACGAGTCCTGCGGCCAGTGTTTCCCCTGCCGCGAGGGCACGCAGCGCATGAAGGAAATCCTGACCCGCATCTGCGAGGGTGGGGGCCACGAAGAAGACCTGGCGACCCTCGAAGATCTCGCCTGGGTCATGAAAGAGACGTCGCTGTGCGGCCTCGGCCAGACGGCGGCGAACCCGGTCCTCACCACGTTGCGCTATTTCAAGAACGAGTACCTGGAGCACATCCGCAACGAGTGCTGCCCGGCGAAGGTCTGCAAGAAACTCATCATGTACGAAATCCAGCCGACGCTGTGCGACGGCTGCGGCGCCTGCGTGGCGGTTTGCGCGGGCACGGCGATTCTCGGCGAGAAGAAGAAGACCCACAAGATCGACCAGGCCAAGTGCACGAAGTGCGGCGCCTGCCTGGAGGTCTGTCAACCGAAGGCGGTGCTGGTGAGCTGAACGCGAGCGTCGCGGATTTGAGGCTCGTATTTCGTATTTCGTATCCCGTATTTCGGGCCCGAGATACGAGATACGAAATACCGAATACGGGGCATACGAGCTACCAGCCGACAGCTGATAACTGAGAGCGAAAAATGATCAAACTTTTGATAAACGGTATCAAAGTGGAAGTCGAAAACGGGACCACGGTGCTGGAGGCGGCCCGCTTCCTCGGCTTGCCGATCCCAACCTTGTGCGAGATGGACGGCCTCACGCCGGCAGGCGCCTGTCGTCTGTGCGTCGTGGAAGTGGGCACCAGCAACGGCAACGGCAACATCCGCACCAAGCTTCTGACCTCCTGCACGCTGCCCTGTGAGGACGGCATGGTCGTCCATACGCATTCGGCGCGCGTGGAAAAGGCGCGGCGGCTGCTGGTGGAGATGTATGTCGCCACCTGTCCGGACTCCAAGCGTCTCCAGGACATGGCCTCGGCGATGGGCGTGCGCCAGGTGCGCTACAGCGTCAAGCACGAGAACTGTATCCAGTGCGGGCTGTGCGTCCGCATGTGCGAACAGCAGATGCAGGCCGGCGCCATCGGCTTTGCCGGACGCGGCCACCATCGCAAAGTCTCGCGCCCCTTCGATCTTACCGACGAGCGTTGCCGCCAGTGCGGCGCCTGTCTGTATGTTTGTCCCGTTTGCGAGCAGCGGTGCCAGGGTTCCACCCAAAAGACCGCTCTCTGTAACGGCTGCCTGAATTTCGCGACCGTTTGCTTCCAAAGCTACAACGACGCGATGTGCTTCCTCGATCCCTGTCATGCCTGCGAAATAGCGGGTCCCCTCCGTAGCGACGTTCACGTCAAGCTCACGGCGGAAAAAAACTAGGAGAATACGATGACCTATACACGCCTGAATGCTTCCGCGGCTACGCTGACCAAGAACCGGACGGAGGACTCGGTCAGCCCGTTTAGCGGCATGTGTACAACCTGTGTCGATGGCTGCATCGGCATGTGCGAGATCGGCAAAAGCGCCTATCGTGGCGCCGAGATGATCTACCCACAGCCCTTCGGCATCATCACCACCGCTTCGCAGAAAGACTACCCGGTCGATCTGTCGCATTTCACGATTCTCGGCCGTTGCGCCGGCGCTTGGGGCATTGCCGCCGACTCCGAAGTGGCGATCTTTCCCAACGTCGATCTGACCGTCAACATCGGCGCCAACAAGAACAACCCGATCCGTTGCAAGCTGCCCTTCGTGGGCGCGGCGATGGGTTCCACCAACGTTGCCAAGAACTCCTGGCCGGAATATGCCGGCGGACTTGCGCTCAGCGGCGTCCCCATGGCCATCGGCGAAAACGTCTCCGGCATGGACATGGAGTCGAAGTTCGAGAACGGCAAACTGGTCTCCGGTCCGGAACTGAAATGGCGCGTGGACTGCTACCGTGAGTGGCAGCGCGACGGTTTTGGCGAAGTCATCCTGCAGGCGAACGTCGAAGACACCAAGCTCGGCGTGCAGGAATACGCGCTCAAGAACCTCGGCATTACCGCGGTTGAGCTGAAATGGGGACAGGGCGCCAAGGACATCGGCGGCGAAGTGAAGATCCGCGACCTGAAAAAGGCGCAGGAACTTCAGAAGCGCGGCTATGTCGTGCTGCCCAACCCGAGCGATCCGGGCGTGATCGAGGCCTTCCACAAGGGCGCATTCCACGAGTTCGAGCGCCACTCGCGCGTCGGCATGGTCACCCTCGACGGTTTCATGCAACGCGTTGAACAGCTCCGCAAGCTCGGCGCCAAGCACATCACGCTGAAAACCGGCGCCTATCGTCCGGAAGACACGGCGCGCGCGGTCAAGTACGCCAGCATCTGCGAACTCGACCTGCTCACCGTTGACGGCGCGGGCGGCGGCACCGGAATGAGCCCGTGGCGCATGATGAACGAGTGGGGCATCCCGGTCGTCGAGATCCACTCCCTCGTTTACCAGTACTACCAGAAGCTGGCGGCGAAGAAGTGCTTCCTGCCCGACCTGGCGTATGCCGGCGGCTTCACCTTCGAAGACCAGATGTTCAAAGGCCTGGCGCTTGGCGCTCCCTACACCAAGCTGATTGCCTACGCCCGCGCTCCGCTGGCGGCGGCGATGGTGGCCAAGAACATCGGCAAGGCCATCGAAGCCCAGAACCTGCCGATCTACATCCAGCGCTTCGGCATGGGAGTTGACGAAGTTTTCGTCACCGCTCACGAGTTGCGCGAGGAACTCGGCGATCGCTTCAAGAAGCTGCCCATCGGCGCGATCGGCGTGTACACCTACAACCAGCGGCTGGCGCAGGGCCTGCGGCAATTCATGGCGGGCGCGCGCAAGTTCGCGACCAAGTACATCACCCGCGATGACATCGCTGCCATCACCCTCGACGGCGCGCGGATTAGCGGCATCCCGTACGTCATGGACATCGACAAGAAGGAAGCCGATGCCATGCTGAGCGTGAGCGCCGACCTGAAGGGCGCGAAAGTGACCAGGAACGTGAAGGTCGCCGTCGCCGTCGGGAAGAACGGAAAGGTGCGCAAGTAAATCAGTCGTGTGGTCCCGGCTGCCCTCAGCCGGGACCAGTCAGAATCTGATTTCGATCGAACCACGTTCCAACCAGAACGTGGAAAACAGGCTAGGGCTGCCAGTCAGCCCTGGCCTTTGATTGTTATGCGATTGATCCTCTGCGTCTAATCCCCCGTTTTGTATCCGCGGCCCCTTAGCACCTTCCCCGGTAGCGCGTTCGTCATCTTCCCATCGGAAATCACCGGCACGCCGTTCACCAGCACGTAATCCATTCCCACCGATAGCTCGTTCGGATTTTCGAAGGTCGCTACGTCGTGCACCTTTGCCGGATCAAAGACCACTACATCCGCCCACATGCCAAGCTTCAGTACGCCGCGGTCGCTGAGACCAACGCGTTGCGCGGCCAGCGCCGAAAACTTGCGGACGGCGTCCTGCAGAGTGATCGCGCGGTCTTCGCGCACGTACTTGCGCAGAATGCGCGGAAACGTTCCGTAGGCGCGCGGATGCGGATGCTCCTTGCCCAACAGGCCCTCTGGCGACGTGCCCTGAGAATCGTTGTCGATCGACACCCACGGCTGTTGCAACGCCAGCGTTACGTCGTCCTGCGACATGGCGAAGACGGCTGCCATCGTATACCCCTCGTCTTTAATCAACAGGTCGAAAGCGGCGTCGATCGGGTTCTCGTGCCACATCTGCGCGATTTCGGTGAGCCGCTTGCCCTGCAGCGGCAGCAGTTCCGGGCTCTGCACTACCGCGATGAGAAAGGCGTCGGGCCCGGGGACCTCCTGCCACTCGTTGTCCCAATCGCCGTTGGGGTTCAGCATGTCGGCTTTGATTTTGGCGCGTGTCGCCGGGTCCTTGAGACGCTCGATCATCTTCGTGTCGCCGCCATCGTGCGCCCACGGCGGAACAATCGCCGAAAACGAATTGAACCACGCGGTGTAGGCG
>JBOGLI010000639.1:0-2847 GCA_050746165.1 Terriglobales bacterium
GCCTTGGCCCGCAGCAGGTCCTCGATGTCGTCGATCTGATCGCCGAGTGTATTGATCTTGTGGGCGAGGCCCTGGATCTCGGTGTGGGCGCGCTTGTTCACGTCGTAATCGAGCTCGCTGCGGAGCCGGTCTTTTTTGTCCTGCCGGTTCTGGCTCATCATGATCACCGGCGCCTGGATGGCGGCGAGCATGGAGAGGAAGAGGTTGAGCAGGATGAAAGGATACGGATCCCAGGCGCGGCCGCGCAAAGCCACGTTCACCGCCGTCCAGATGGCGAGGATGACGCCAAAGACGATGATGAACGTCCAGGAACCACCGAAGGTGGCGACGCTGTCGGCAATGTGGTCGCCGAAGGTCTCATGTTCTTCGATGATTTCGTTGGGATGGCGGCTGGCGCGGACTTTCACCAACTGGTGCGCGACGTGGAAGTGGCGGCCGAGGACGGAGAGCATGTCCATGCCGGCGTGCGGCTTGCGTTGGATGAGCGCGAGGATGTCCTGGCGGTCAACCTCGATGCAGGTGGTGGCGTCGAGCGCGATGGCGTTGGTCTGGTGCGGCTTCTGCTCGAGCATGGAGGCGAATCCGAAGAACTCGCCCAAGCCGGGTTCGTCGAGGACGACTTCCTGGTTGTCCTCGTCGATGGTGGTGACGCGCACGCGGCCATCCACGACGACGTAACCATGCCCGGGATCGCCGATCTTGTAGATGCGCTGGCGCGGCTGGAACGACTTCATCTCGACCTGTTCGGCCAGGACCGCGGCCTCGTCGTCGTCGAGCAGCGCAAACAACGGCACTTGTTTCAACATTGCGGGATCGCAAGGCATGGGAACCATCCTCCGGAAGTGATGCGTGCTGGCGGGATTGTACACACTTCCAGCGCGGTCACAATAGATTGTGAGTTCTTACCCGTTGCCGCGGATTTCGCAGGTTACCAGGCGTAGTGGACCGAATAGATGACCGTCTGCTCGCCGTCCGCGGGAATGGTGACCGGAAACTCGATGGTGTTGCTGTCCTTCTTGTCCCATTTCGCGGAAGACGAGGTGATGTCCCAGCCGGAGCCGCGATAGAGGTGCTCGACGATGGTGACGTCCACCGGCTCCTTCTTATGATTGCGGACCTTGATCTCGAACGATTCGTCGACGGTGGACTGACCTTGGTCGGAGCGGAAGTTGGTGCGCCGGCGCTCGCCGACCATGTCAAAAGCGTTGCCGGTGTACACGCGGATGGTTTCGTCCTTGGGCGTGTGGTCGATGGTGTTTTCGCCGATGAATTGCAGGGAACCGGCATCGTCGAGACGGTAGAAACGGAGGCGGCCCTTGGGCAATGGCATGCCGAGATGGTTCTGCTCGGTGTTCTTGAATTCCTGCATCACCCAGACCTTGGTGTTGTTGCCAACGCCGAGGTCCCGCTGAAAGCGCAGGTACTCCCAGTTCTGGTTTTGGAGGCGGGCGGGATCGATGCGGCTGCCGTCGTAGATATACACACGCTTGGCGGTAATGCCGGTGGCGCGAACGAACTCCACCTGCTTGGTTTCCCCCTCGCGGAGGGTAGTCGGACGCTGGAGGGAGTACAGGTGGTACTCGTCGAACGGCTTCTCGGTAACGGGTGGCGCACCGATGCCGCCGCCCATGCCGCCGTTCATCACCTGAAGACGATCACGGATTTGCCCACCGGGCTGGATTTTGTTCACGTCGCCGGCCATGAGCTGGACGTGCGCGTTCTCGAAGGTTTTGCCGCTGCGGTTGTCCATGGTGACCCAGCCGACGAGGTCGAGCGTGTTGCCGGAAGCGGGGGCGATGACGTTGTAGTCGGCCTCCCAAGTCATTCCGCCGGTGATGTAACTGAGTTCGGCTTCGAGGGGGCCGGGGTGGTCGGACCGTAACTGCCAGTCGATGGTGGGATTCAGGTTGGTGTCCTGCGGCAGGGCCGGAAAGAGAGGTTTGCCGGGCAGTCCGAACTCGAGTTTTCCATTGACCTCGATGAGAGGCGTCTGCGGCTCGCAACCGGGATAGGCCGGGTAGCAGGGTTGCACCTGCTGCGGGCCGCGAACGTAGCGGGGCATCGGCGCGCCAGGGCGAACGATGCGGCCCTGCACGACCTCGGTGGTGGCGCCGCGGGTCACTTCGAAATCGATGGTCTTGCCGGCAAACAGCTTGAGGAGCGCCGGTTCAGAAACAGGATCGCCTTCGTAGTTCTGCTCGAGAATCTGCAGCGCGCGCTTACCGGTGGGGTCGCGCAGGACGACCGAGTCGGGCTCCAACTGCGCGGTGATGCCGTCGTAGCGGACGTTGGTCGTGCCCGATTCGAGATTCAGGCGGACCTGCTGGCGGACAACGGCGAAGTCCTGGTTGTAGATGGTGAGCGCAGGCGCGGGCGGCGTCTGCGCCAGTGCCGTGACCGAGCATGTCAATACGAGTGCCGCGAGAAAGCGCATGACGTCCCCTCCACGATGAAATTAGACACCGAATTGCCTGCGTGCGGGCCGAGGGTCCTATTGAATAACCGGCAGTTTAACGAAAAAGTTACGCCGGCATGTCGAGAAAAGCAGATTCCTCCGCTTCGCTGCGCTCAGCGTCGGAATGACAATACTTACAGCTATCGCCGCGCTGGTGGCGTCTTGTCCACCTGCTTGGCCGCCTGGAGGACGGTTTTCTTCATGCGGTTCTCGCCGGCCCAGTAGAGACTGATTTCGTGGCCGTCAGGATCGTTGAGATAGGCGTGACGCCAGCCCCAGGGCATCATGCGGGGAAGCTGGGTGATGTAGAAGTCCTTGTGCTGCAGGCGGCGGCAGAAGTCGTCGAGCTCGCGGATTTCGAAGTAGAGTCGGACGCCGTCGCTGGCCAGCGA
>JBOGLI010000640.1:0-4228 GCA_050746165.1 Terriglobales bacterium
CGCCGCCGACGCCATGCCCGAGGACAAGTACAACTTTGCTCCGACCAACGGCGATTTCAAGGGCGTACGCACCTTTGGCGAACAAGTGCGGCACGTCGCCGCAGCCAACTACATTATTGCCGCCGCCATTCTCGGCGAGGCCAAGCCGCCGGTGGACACGGCAGGCGAGAGCGGTCCGGCCTCAATGACTTCCAAGGCGGACATCATGAAGTACTTGAAGGACAGCTTCGCCTACATGCACAAGGCCTATAGCTCGATCACGTCAGAGCAGAAAGGCATGGAAATGGCGAAGAACCCATTCGGCCCCGGGCAGATGCCGAAGATGGCATTGGTACTGATTCAGGCGGGACATCCGTTCGACCACTACGGACAAATGGTGGAGTACCTCCGAATGAATAACATCATTCCCCCAGCCAGCCGGCCCAGAAAGTAAAGTCCTCACGATCATCAGCCCTCGGAGTCGATCCATTTGGACGGATTGACCCCGGGGGCTGCTTCTTGCGCGATAGACAGCCAGTCACGACATGGTGTTATTAGATAAGTAATAACTGGCTCTCGATGATTATCTGACAGTACATACCAAAACCTCAGTCAATAAAGTTCTCCTCATTCTCTTGTTGACAGCTTAATAGTCCTACCCCAAAATTTTGTCCCTCTCTCCCCAGAGAAGCTGATCGAACAAGGCCCCAAGAAAGCCTGACTCGTCGTGGTGCGCGAATCAAAAAAATCGCGCGCGAGGCGAAGTCGTGTAGTTACCGCTGCGCGTTGAACCAACAGGTGAGGGTGGCGCGCGGCGAGTTGAAGCCGGGAAAGCAAAAAAGCAGCGAAATGAAGTTCCCTACAAGGGGGCGCGGTCGTATGCGACGGACTAAAGGTAGCGCAGGAAGAATTGTGGGCTTCGCGGTAGGGCTTGCAGTGTTCACGACGCTTTGCGCAGCTCAGCAGACGTATCTGCCGTACCAGCCGATCGTCACCGATCAGACGGCGCTCACGCTTTCGAACAAGCTGGGGCCGGCGAGCACGTCGGTGGTCAATCAGAACGGCGATTATGCCTTTGTAGCGACCGGCGGCACGGCAGTATTCCTGCGTAAGTCGGGCGCGCCAACGCCGACGAGACTCTTGCAGCACGGCGACGCCGTTCCCGGCGAGACTGGCAGCAGATTTGACATTCTGTTCGGATCACCTGCAATCCGACTGAACGGCTCCGGCATGGCCATGCTGGGAATCAGCTATCTCGATGCCACCGGACACCTGATCACCAACGTGGCGATCTACGATGGAAATAGCGTTCAACTGCTGGTAAGGCCTTCCGATGTTGCTCCCGGAACCGGCGGAGATCTCTATGGCCCTTCGATTTCTCCGGTGGGTTTCGACGGCGCCGGAGATGTCGCGTTTACGGCAATACTGGCGGTGCCTACCGACCCGTATTCGAACCTGGCTACGCCAACGTTACTTATCAAACCGTATGGCGGCGCCGTAGTGAGGGTTGCAGGCGCTGGCGACATTGCTCCGGGAACGGGCGGCGGAACCATTGGCCCAATCGGGAATATGTCGATGAATGCCTCCGGAACGATATTGTTCCGCACCAACATCAACGGCGGAGCGGGTGGCTCCGCGTGGTATCTCGGCAGCGCGCAGGGCGCTCAGATCATTGCCTGGAATGGGGCAAGCACCAATTCATCGACCACCCTGACTTCGGTCGGGACCATAGCTGCATTGAACAATACCGGCGAGGTAGTTTTCCAGGCCACGGATGCGAACGGCGTCGCTCTTTGGACGTGGAATTCGACAACAGGCATCACGCGCCTGATGGGGCACGGTGACGCGGCGCCGGCGGACATCGGCGGCACACTCAACGCGTTCAGCAACGTGCTTGCGTTGTCCGATTCAGGGCAGTTTGCATCGATGTGGACGGTCACGGGCGGTGTGGCGGGCGGCAACGTGCTGCTCCGGTACATCAGTGCCGGCCAACTCGAAACCGTCGCCTACGGCGGCGAAGCCGCGCCGGGTACGGCTACGACTTTCACCTTCTCCTCCTCATCTCCGGTCGCGATCAACTGATCTGGCCTGATCGCATTCCGCGGGCAGAACGGAACGGGAATCTACACGGAAGCACAGGGCGGTTCGTTGACAACCATCATCAACGAAGGTGCCGCCGCGAGTTTAGGCGGTACGTACTTATTCCCCTCCCCGGCGGACATCGCCGTACTGGACGATGGGCGGATCTTTTTCAACTCCAATTTCGCCGGCAATTCGTCGTTCGACTATGCCGACTTGATGTTCTCGTCGGGATCGATCAGCGCACTGATGACGGACGGCGATACGCTTCCCAATGGGGCAAGCACCAGCCTGCGTACATTTGCTACGGTATCGGCAGGCAATTACGTCGGGTATATCGCGCAACTTTCCGGCGGGCAACCGAGCTACTGGGTCCATGACAAGAGTAATGGAACGGACACGCGCATTGCCGCGAATGGCGATGCCAGTCCGGGAATTTCCGGCGGATCCCTGCGCCTCCTGGGGGCGAACCAGGTCAATATGAATGCCGCCGGCCAGGCCGTTTTCCTGGCCACCGTGGTGGCGACGCCGAACAACTATGGCGCGATTTACCTCTGGGACCCGTCGACAGGCCTGCACCTCATCGCAAAAACCGGAGACGTTGAACCGGCTACGGGCGCGACGATCACTGCGTTCTCGCTCAATCCCCTCGGTCCGGCGCCCATCAATTCTTCCGGCCAAGTGTTATTCGTGGCATTCCTATCGAACGGCAAGTCCGGATTATTCGTTTACTCAATCGCGGGCGAGGTCGGCAAAGTGTACGTCGGCGGGGACACCGACGCCGGCGGCCACACGTTCACCTCCAGCATCTTCCCTACCACCGCTCAGATCAACGATGCCGGCCAGGTAGCGTTCGAGGCCAACACTTCGGCTGCAACGCAGGCGCCGTTTATTGCGACTCCCGGCGGCACTCCCCAAGAGGTCGGTCCGCTTCCGAACAGCACTGTCATTCCTTTCATCACGGACCTGTCTTTCAACAACAACGGTTATGCGGCGTTTTATTGGGAAGACCAATTGGTGGTCGCGTCCACTAGTTCTGCCCAGGTGATCGCGTCGACCGGCGCGAACGCACCGTTAAGCGCAGGCGGCGGAACGTTCAACTTCCTCAGCGCTTTCAACGATGCATTTATCACGGGCAATAATGACGTCCTATTCCGCTCTGCTCTAAACAACGCCGAGGGAACGTCCGGGTATTTCTACTGGCATTCGGGGAGCAATTCGATTGACACGATTCTTCTCCAGGGACAGGCCGTACCAGGAATGCCTGGATGGTTCTTCACGGATGTGCTCGGAAGCGGAAACGCAGTCGCGAACATGGGTGGGAACGCTTCCGGTGATGTGTTCCTGACGACCACTGTGACAGGCTCCGGCGGATCCGGAATTGAGGCCATGTTCCGCTACCGGCCAAGCACGAAACTTCTAGAGAAAATCGCGAGTCGAGCGGAAGTTGATCCAAACAGCGGGGCTGTACTGACGCAGGCGATCATGCGGGGTCTGTCGGGCTCGCGGGCACAGGCCGAGCCTGCCTTCTGGGGCATGGTGTCGAGTGGGACTTACAGCGATGCGATCTTCACCGTCGCTCCCATCAGCGCCAATCTTTCTCTCGCCGCGCAGCCGCCAAGCAGTCCCTTCGTATTGGGCATGACCTCGCCGGTGACCTTCACGGTCACGAACAACGGCTCCTCCATCGCCAGCGGAATCACGTTCAGCATGACGCTGCCATCTGGCGTAGTGCTCGGGTCTTCGCCGGGCACATGCACGGGGACAACGACGATCACCTGCACGCTCGATAACCTCGACGTCGGCGTGTCGGAAAATGTTTCCGTACCGGTCATCGTAAGTTCGATCCCGTCCGGGTCCTCGACGACAACAGTGGACTTCACCGGCTCTGTCTCGGCGAATGAGACTTCAGGACCGGTGACGGCCACGAACACGGTGACGGTGCAGCGGCAGACGGTTACGTCAAGCTTCGTTTCGTTCACCGCGGGCGGCGCAGCCAATGTTTCGTTCGTTGTTTCGAATGACACCGGCGCGGCAGAAACGAACGTCGTAGTGACGATCACGGTGCCAGCGGGATACACGGCAACCGGCTTGCCCGGCGGGTGTACGCAGTCAGGCACGACGGTTACCTGCCTGATCGGCACCCTGGCGGCGCAGGCCAGTACCACAC
>JBOGLI010000641.1:0-2375 GCA_050746165.1 Terriglobales bacterium
CGATCCCTCCTCGGGCCGTCTGGAGAAACACGGACGGCGCATGAAACTGCAGCCGAAGTCAGCGATGGTACTCGCGCGTCTGCTGGAAAATCCCGGTGAACTGGTACTGCGAGACGAATTGCGTCGGCGGCTATGGCCGGACGGAACTTTTGTAGACTTCGACCGGGGCCTGAACGTAACGATCAAAAAGCTGCGCGACGCGCTGGGAGATTCCGCGGACGAACCGAAATACATTCAAACAGTCCACGGTGAAGGCTACAGGTTCATCGGAGAAATCAGCAGCGCCGCGATCGTCGGCTCGCAAGTCGAGGAAGCAGCCGCGGAATCGGCACGCGAAAAATTGGTTCAACCCTTCACAGCGCCAGTATCGCTGAGAGTATCCGCGCGCCCGAAAGCGCTCTTAGCGCTGCTCGCTCTTTGTGTGGTGGCGGCTGCGGCGTCGCTGATGGGATTCCATGTGACATCGCAAAGGGCGGTGTTCCCGAAGCGCGGCTGGGTCTTGATCATGAAACTGGACAATCGCACCGGAGATGCGCAATTCGATGGCACGTTGAACTACGCGCTGGAAGCGGACCTGGGGAATTCGCGTTATCTAAATGTGGCGGAAACGAAACGCATTAACCAGCAGTTACGGTACATGCGGCGCCCAGGGGGGACGGTGGCCGACCTGGACACCGCGCGCGAAGTCTGCCTGCGAGACGGCGACATTCAGGGCATTCTCGCGCCCCGCATCGAGCGCCTTGGTTCCTCGTATCAAGTCAGCAGCGCGGTCGTGAGCTGTGGAACCGGCGAAACCCTCGGGGTCGCCGAGGCAGAAGCACAAGGTGCGAGTGCCGTACTGCGTGCAGCCAACGACGTATCTGTACAGATCCGCCGTGTGCTAGGAGAAGCGCCGGGCGAAACCAACACCCGGCTGGCGGCGGTAACGACCAATTCTCTGGATGCCTTGAAATTGTTTACCGAGTCCCAAAAACGGCTGGCGACGGCCAAACCTGAGGACATCGACAGCGCCATTCGCCTCCTGAAACAAGCGGTGGCCATCGATCCGGAATTCGCCATGGCGTGGAGCGCACTGGCCGGAGCAATCACGTGGCGTTCGGAATTTACCGTGCCGCCGACGACGCTACGGTATGACGATGCCGGGCCGTACTATGAACGATCGGCGAAGCTTGCGGACCACGCGACAACACGGGAGAAGTACGTAATCCTCGGCCGCTATCATCAGAATTGGACGATGGACTTGAACAAAGAAGTCGCTGCATTCGAGACGTTGCATGCGCTCTATCCCGACGACCTTAGCGCGAGCGGCAGCCTGGCACTCTCCTATGCACGAGAGGGCTATAGCGCGGAAGCGGAGCAGCTGTACATGGAGATTGCGGACCGCCAAAAGAACAATTTCGAGGTTAACTGGAATTCGTGGCGGGCAATCTTCGCGATGGGGCGATGGGCGGATGCCGAGCGACTCCGCAAGCGCGCCATCGGCCTCCTTACGGCGGACGTGAGAAGAGTTCACCCCGAGGAAGCCGCTCAATTAGAGGTTTTTCCCATGCTAGAGCTGTTGGACGAGGGCAACGTCGATAGCGCCCTCGAACAGGTTCATGGTCTTGAACGGCAATTCCTGAAGGCTGGCAGCGAGGAGGAACGTTACGCGCTCCTGTGGTTCATCGTGAAGTTTTATCTCGATAGTGGGCAATTGAGACTCGCGCAACAGTGGGCCGCGAAGTCGTCGTTGATGACGGTGGGAGTCGCGCGCAACGTCGCCTACGACAAACGGGACAGGACGGCCTTTCGAAAGCTTATGCTGCAAGAGCTCTCGACGTCTCCCTACCTGCCTCCGAGCTTAATGTTTGCGCTCCTTGACTTCGGCATGCGTCACGAAGTGGAGTCTAAATTGCCAGAATTGCGTCATGACCGGCGCACGCCGAGCGTCGCCTTGGTCAGCGCGGAACTGGACCGGCAAGCGGGGCACTTGCAAAAGGCGATTGCCGAATACCAGGCTCTCAAGGATACGGTCCATTGTTCCGCCGCGTGGTTCGAGCCGCTCATGCTGGATCGACTGGCGCGTGCGCAGGAAGACTTGGGCGATATGGAAGGCGCAGTCTCCTCGCTCGAGGTCAACGCACGGGAACCGGTGGTCCCATTGAAACTCGAACCACCATGGCGGGCCGAAGCTCGCTTGCACCTGGCACGGTTGTACCGAAAAACCGGACGCGGGGCCGAGGCGGAGAAGATCGAAAACGAGTTGCGCAACTTGTACCGCTTCGCCGACCCCGATTTCGTTCCGGCGAAACGATTGCGCGAGATTTCCGGTCAATTCGCGACTACGCGAAAAAGGCCGCCCCAAAGGGCGGCCGGTTCGTAGCTGTCGCCAAGCT
>JBOGLI010000642.1:0-2227 GCA_050746165.1 Terriglobales bacterium
CAGCAGGATTCCGCCAACATCGTCGCTGGGATGGTTCGGCTGCAAGCGGATGCCCAGGACGCCCGGTCCGCCCATGGTGTTGCGGCAGCGCGTCACATTGCGGAACTTGGCGGAGGCCGTCACAAGATCGCGGTTGCTCATGAGTTTGGCGACGGCGGCGGCGATCTCGGGCAGAATCGCGGGTTGAAGCGGCTTGAGAATTTCATGCGGCTGCTCGAGGATGAACTCGCGAAACTCGCCGACGGTGAGGGAGCGAATGTTCCGGAAACCTTCCTGGTCGTAGCGCTGGTAGAGCAGGGCAGTGACGTCGTCTTCGATCAGCGGGGTTGCGGCAATATCGGCTAGCGGAATATCGGCGAGAGCGCATTTGGCGGCGACGCGCTCCTGCTCCGATCCGGCAGCGATGCCAGCGAGTTCGTCGCCAGACTTTTGCTCGTTGGCTTTGGCGAGAATTTCCCGAAGACCGGAAAAACGATAAGCCATCGCGACGCGCCCCTCCGGGCTGCAGCTCGTAAGATGCGCGAGGGGACAGGAAGGCCGATAGAATTTAGCGCGCGACCGCCGCGGCGTTACGTGCCTCGCGCACGACTGCCACGAACTTCCTCGCCAGCTCGGTGATGCGCTCCGGTTGCTTGGCCTTTAGTGCGTCGGCCAGTACAAGCTCGCCTCCGACGCCAAGCGCAGCCGAGCCAGCCTTCAGGAAGTCGGCTGCAGTCTCCAGATTCACTCCGCCGGTCGGAATCAGCGGGACCTGCGGCAAGGGACCGCGCAGCGCCTTGATGTATTTCGCCCCACCAACATTCGCGCACGGGAAGACTTTCACGAAGTCTGACCCCGCCTTCCACGCGGTAAAGACTTCCGTCGGTGTGAGCGCTCCGGCGGCGATGAGGATCTTGTGCTCGACCGCCCAGGCAACGGTCTGCGCGTCAAAACCAGGGCTGACGAGAAACTGCGCGCCCGCATCGACGCACTTCTGCGCGGTCGCAGCATCGAGCACGGTGCCGGCGCCGACCAGGACATCCTTGCTCATGCTGGCGGTCAGCTCGCGAATGACGTCGATCGCGCCCGGGACGGTCATAGTGATCTCCAGGCAGGAGATCCCGCCGGCGGTGAGCGCCTCGGCGGCCATGCGCGCTTCCGCCGCTGAGGACGCGCGCACGACGGGAACAATCGCGATATCGAGAATCTTGCTACGGACCTGTTCTTTATTCACGCGGGGACCTCTCAGCGCGCGATGCGCGCGCCAACACCTTTCATAACTTGCAGGACTTCCTTGAGCGTCACCATGGTTGTGTCGCCCGGCGTAGTCATGGCCAAAGCGCCGTGCGCCGCGCCGCATTCCACCGCCCACAGCGGGGGCTGGCCGCTGAGGAAACCGTAGATCAGGCCCGAGGCAAAGGAGTCGCCACCGCCTACGCGGTCGTAAATCTCGACCTCGGAGCGCGTCATCGCCTGGTAATACTGGCCGTTGGCATAGCACACCGCGCCCCAATCGTTGCGGGTGGCGGTGCTGGCGACGCGGAGCGTAGTCGCGACCACTTTGAATGGGAAATCCTTCACAACCGTCGCAATCATCTTCTTAAAGGTTTCGACATCGAGCTTGGAATGATGCTCGTCGAGACCGGCGACCTCGTAGCCGAGCGCCGCGGAGAAATCTTCTTCGTTGCCGATCATGACGTCGATGTAAGGGGCGATGCGGCGATTTACTTCCTGGGCGCGTTTTTTGCCGCCGATGGCTTTCCACAGCGACTCGCGGTAGTTCAGGTCATAAGAGGTGACGACGCCATGCTTGCGGGCAGCTTGCAGCGCTTCAATGGCCACCTCCGGAGTGGTCTCGGAAAGCGCGCAGAAGATTCCGCCGGTGTGGAACCAGCGTGCGCCGTAGTCGCCGAAAATGCGCTCCCAGTCGAAGTCGCCGGGCTTGGTTTGAGAAATCGCGGTGTGGCCACGGTCGGAACAGCCGAGGGCAGGACGCACGCCGAAACCACGTTCGGTAAAGTTGAGTCCGTTGCGAACGGTGCGGCCAACGCTGTCGTAGTCGACCCATTTGATCAACGTCTGGTCGACTCCGCCCTGGTAAATGAGGTCCTGCACCAGGCGGCCAATGGGATTATCGGCAAGCGCGGTGACCACGGCAGAGTCCAGACCGAAGCAGCGCTTCATGCCTCGCGCGACGTTATATTCGCCGCCACCTTCATAGACATCGAAGCTGCGGGTGGTCCAGATG
>JBOGLI010000643.1:0-9220 GCA_050746165.1 Terriglobales bacterium
GAGCTGCACGCCGAGTCCGAGCAGGTGCGGGCGCGCGTGGCTGCGCTCGAAGAGGAAGTGCGGGCGGCACGGGCGGAACTGGACGCGGTACGCGACCACCGGGCGGAGGTTTCGACGCACGCTGCGAAACTCGAATCCGACCGTCAGCACATGGCCGAAACGTCGGTCAACGAGTTGGGTCTTCCGGCCGAAGAATTGTTGGCGGACGAAACGATCGTGCGCGTCAGCGGGGAAGAGCTGAGTACCGAAGACGCGGCCTACCGTGAACTGCGCGCCAAGCTGGACGCCATGGGCCCAGTCAACATGATGGCCTTGGAGGAATACCAGGAGGCGAAGCAGCGCTACGACTTCCTGGAGACGCAGCGCAAAGACCTGCTGGACTCGATCGCCAACACGCAGGAGGCGATCCGCGAGATCGAATTGGTGTCACGCCAGAAATTCGAGGAGGCGTTCGCAAAGATCAACGAGAATTTCTCCCTGACATTCACCAAGCTCTTCGGCGGAGGGCAGGGATTCATGCGGCTGACCGACGCGGAGAACGCGATGGAGAGCGGCATCGACGTGGTCGCCTCGCCTCCGGGCAAGAAGCTGCAGAACGTCCTGCTGCTCTCGGGTGGTGAGAAGGCGCTCACCGCACTGGCTTTGCTGGTCGGCATCTTCCAGTACACGCCGAGTCCGTTCTGCATTCTCGACGAAGTAGATGCGCCTCTCGATGAAGCCAATGTCGGACGCTTCACGGAACTCGTGAAAGAGATGAGCGAGAAAACTCAGTTCATCATCGTGACGCACTCGAAAAAGACGATGAGTGCGGCGCCGGTGATGTACGGCGTGACGATGCAGGAGCCAGGTGTCTCGAAACTGGTGTCGGTGAAATTCCACGAAGCGAACCAGGTGCAGGCGGCGAGCGCGTAAGCGCGGCGGCGTCACTGGCCAGTCGTGTTTCGAAAACTTCGCGCGGCCACTTGACAAAATTTCCCCGCGGGTTTCCTCGCGTACCGTTTGCGCATCACATTCAAGACGTACATCGTGGTACGACAATATACAAAGCAGTACACGTTCTCGCCCTGTATTCATGCGCGTTTGACAACTCGGCTTGACGTGTCAACATTTTTTCATTTTTTCTTCCGCTCGTGCCGGCGCGGAAGAATTTCGACGCATTGACAAAATTCATCTGCTGGCTAGAATACGACCTCGTTCCACTCGAAAGAAAATAACCACCGTGAGCCGACCCGCCGAACAAGACGTTCTCCTGCAGACAGACTTCAAGGATCTGGAACTGTACGCCAGCGGAAAGGTACGCGACGTCTACCGGTGCGATAACGAGCACCTCCTCTTCGTCGCCACCGACCGCATCTCTGCCTTCGACTACGTGCTCGCCACTGGCATCCCCCGCAAGGGCGAGGTGCTGACCCAGCTCTCGCTTTTCTGGTTCGATTTCCTGAAGGACATCGTTGCCAACCACCTGGTCACCGCCGACGTCGACAAGTACCCATGCCACCTGGACGGGTACAAGGACGTGCTGCGCGGCCGCTCGATGGTCGTGGTCATGGCCGACATGTTCCCGGTCGAATGCGTGGTCCGCGGTTATCTTTCCGGATCGGGTTGGAAGGAATACCAGAAGACCGGCGCCGTGTGCGGCATCGAACTGCCGAAAGGGCTGAAGGAATCGGACAAGCTGCCGGAGCCGATCTTCACCCCGGCAACCAAGGCGACGACCGGCCACGACGAAAATATTTCTTTCCACGATATGGCGAAGATCGTCGGCGAGGAACTGGCGACGCAGCTTCGCGATCTCAGCCTGCGGGTGTACAAGACCGCGGCCGATTACGCGCTCGCGCGCGGCGTCATCATCGCCGACACGAAATTCGAGTTTGGACGCACCGGGAAGGGAATCACGCTGGCCGACGAAGTACTGACCCCGGATTCCTCGCGCTTCTGGCCCGCTGACCAGTACAAGCCCGGCAAGGGACAGGAATCGTTCGACAAGCAGTACGTGCGTGACTACCTGGAACAGATTCGCTGGAACAAGCAGCCGCCCGCGCCGGCGCTTCCCGCCGAAATCGCGGAGCGGACCAGCGAAAAGTATGTGCAGGCCTATCGGCAGATTACCGGAAGGGAACTGGGCCGATAGTGGACGTGAAATGAACTGGGCCGACGTTGTGATTGTGATGGTCGTCGTCCTTTCGGTTTTGCTGGCGGCGGCACAGGGGTTTTTCTTCGAGATTTTTTCCCTGGCCGGAACGGTGTTCGGATACCTGGCGGCAGTCTGGGCATATGCGCGGCTGGCGCCAACGTTCGAGCCCTATGTGAAGACGCAGTGGGCGGCCAACGCGGCCGCGTTTCTGACGATCTTCATCGCGGTCACGCTGTTGGCGTCGGCGATCGGGCGGCTGGTGCGGGCCTCGATGAAGGAAGTTGGCCTGCGCTGGTTCGACCGGGTTTTGGGCGGAGTATTTGGGTTGGTACGCGGGCTCGTGGTGGTGATGGTGCTGGTATTGGCGGTAGCATGGTTCGCGCCGCAATCGCCCTTCCTGACCAACTCACGAACGGCTCCTTACCTGCTCGTCGGCGCACGAGCGGCGGTCTGGCTGGCGCCGACCGAGGTCCGCATGCAGTTCCGCTCGGGCATGGACGCGCTGCAAGCGGCGCGGGACGGACGGCCGGCGACGGCCGCAGACAAGGATTCAGCGGCAAAGCCGGCGACGCCGGCGGGTCGCTAGGGCAGCACGGGACGCGTCCTGGGCCCACAAGCACGGATTCATACAAGGAGACCGATCGTGAAGGACCAACTGGAAGCTTTGGTACTGCAGATGTACAAGAGCGGCATTCTTTATTCGGAAGCGGTGCGCGAGTTCAAGAAGCGGTTTATCCTGACGGTCCTCCAGGAGAACCAGGGCAACCAGTGCAAGGCGGCGCGCCAGCTCGGAATGCACCGCAACACACTCTCCCGCACGATTGCTGAATTAAAAGTGGACGTCCGCCAACTGCGCGACGGCGCCCGCCGTCCTCCCCGTGGTGTACGCCCCATGGCATTGGAGAAGAAAGCGGCGCGATAAGCGACGCTCGATCCATTATTCTCGAGCCCCAGAGATCTCAATTCGGCACTGAGCATTCTGCACTAAGCACAATAAAAGGCGTCCCCCGTGGGACGCCTTTTGCAGTTCTGCAAGCGAAATTACTTCTTCCGGTGGACCGTGGTCTTCTTCTTCGCCGGAGTTTTCTTCTCGACGACCTCCTGCTTCTTTCCGACGAATACGCCATGGTCCATGTGGATCATGAATTTCGGCGCGCTCGCCGCTGCTCCTGTCGTAGCCGGCTGCTGCCCCTGTGCGGCGGTTTGTCCCTGTGCCGGGCCCTGCGGGACAGGGGTGGCGTCGTAGCTGGTCGGGACGCCCTGCACCTTCGCCAACGACCCGACCTGCGGCATCAGCGACTTGGGGATATCGACCGGGAATTTCAGGTCCACGTCGGCAACGTTGTTCTGAATGTCGTCGTAAGTGGCAGCCAGTTGTAACTCGTTGGAGGACGTCTGGATGACCTTGCCTTCGAAAGCGATGGGCTTGTCCTTGATCTGGCTCCACACCTGGTCGGCGCACTGCTGGTTGCCGGAGGTGAAGATCATCTGGAACTCGTCGAAGGACATGTCCTTCACCTGCTTGGTCTGGCACAGCTTGCCGGCTTGTTCAGCAGGAGTGGGCGCCGGAGCGACGCTGAAGTTCGGCGGCGGAGTGGGCGAAGCCTGGGCCTGCGCCACAAGCTGGTCCCAGCCGTCGGTGTCACCGTGGTATTTCGCGTACTTGTATTTGCCGTACTTCACGACCGCCGGATTGTTGTTGCTGATCGCCGCGGCGCGTGCCACCCAGAAGAGTCCCTGGATGTTCATCGGGTTCTGCTCGAGATCGGCGATCGCCAGCGGATACACGTTGGCGTTGTTCGACGGATCGTTGGGAGCGGAATTGATGGCGGCCTGGAGATACTGGGCGGCCTGCGGATAGTTCTTCTGCTGCAGGGCAGCCATGCCCGCGGCGCCGTTGAAAATAACTGTGGCGGTGGATTTCAGTTTGTCCCAGTCGGCCGCGGGAGTATCGGCGGGCTTCTGCGCTGACTGTAACGCCCGCAGGCCCTGCTCGGCGTACTTGCCGGCGTCCATGAGCGCCTGTTGGGCATTGGCTCCGCCCTGTTCGGCGGCGGCGCGGTTGTAATAGGTCAGAACCACGAGTGCGCGCAAGTTATTGGGCTGAGCCTGGAGCAGGCGCTGCGCCGCGTCCACCGTCTTCTGGCCGTTCCCCGCCTGCTGATAGGAGGCCATCAGCAATTCCAGGGCGGGGACCTTCATGACACTTTCCGGATACTGCTGTAAGAATGCTTCCAGCGCCTGGGCTTTGGCGGCAGGGTCGGTTTGCTGCAGCGCGGTGACGTAAGCGTTGTATTCCGCTGGATTCTTGATCGTCACTTGGCCGGCCTGCTGGCCGGTCTGTTGTGACGATTGCTGTTCTCCACCCGCCGCCGGCGTTTGCTGCTGGTCCGTGGTCTGCGCGGCGGCGCCGAGGGCGAACGCAAGCAGGAGGGTAACGAGCGACTTCTTCATGCGTATAGCTCCTTCAATGACGGGAAGTAGGAAACTCATCCACGCACAATTCTGTGGCGTGCCAATTCAACAACTGGCAACGGCCTGCAGCGCGCGGACGTACAAGGGCCCCAAACCGCAAACCACACCTGACCGGAAGGACAGGTCGCAGCATGAGGCGGGATTCTAACGAATCCCTCCCACTGTTGTACAAGTCGCGTGACTAAGCGTGCCTTCCCGTTGATTGTGAGATGCATTTTGAGCGCTGCTGGATGTAAGAAAAGCACGGGGGAGCGGCCATAATCGGTTCCGGGCGCGGATTTCCAGGCGAGGAGGGATTATGAACAGATCGTTACAACCGTTGAAGGGAAAAACCGCCGTGGTGACCGGCGGCGGCCGGGGTATCGGTGCGGCAATTGCCAGAAGGCTGGCGGAAATGGGCGCTTCGGTGATTATCGCGGGGCGGAACCTCTCGCCGCTTGAGAAGACCGCCGCGGCCATCCGCGAGAACGGCGGATCGTGCGAACCCTCGGTCTGTGATGTAGCCGATCTCACGGCGGTCGAACGCCTGGCGGACAGCATTCGCGCCATGCACGGACACTGCGACATCCTGGTGAACAATGCCGGTGTAGGGAGTTTTTCCGCGCCCCTGCACGAGCTTGCGCCGGAGGAATGGGACCGCGTGATGAACATCAACCTGCGCGGCGCCTACTACTGCATGCGGGCGTTCACGCCGCTGATGATCGAACGCGGAGGCGGCGACATCGTCAACATCTCGTCCATCGCCGGCAAGAACGCGCTGCCCAACGGCGCGGTGTATGCGGCGTCAAAATGGGGACTGAATGGGCTGAGCTACTCCGCGGCCGAAGAGCTGCGACGGTACAACATTCGCGTGACCGTTGTCTGTCCGGGATCGACGGCGACGGAGCTGAGCCCGCACGAGGGCAAAGATCCGCACAAGATGCTGCAGCCCGATGACGTCGCCCGCGTGGTGGAGATGGTGGTCACGCAGTCGCCGCAGTCGTTCGCCAGCGAAATCGTCCTGCGCCCCACGCAAAAACCATGACCTCCGGTTTAGACACAGAGGACGCGGAGGACGCAGAGGTTTTATAGAAAAGGCGAGATCGTCGCGTGAAATGAAGCACCGCCATCCCGACACACTGTTTTCCGAGAAAAAGAAAGAAATTCCTCTGTGTCCTCTGCGTCCTCTGTGTCTATTCCCAGGGTTAGTTTCATTTTGGACTTTCGTGTCGGCAGATTAAGTGCCAAAACCTCGCCCGGCATGCGCGTGGCGTGCTAACATCGCGGGTCTTAAGAAAATCCCCAGGAGAATGTTTATGGCGAGAGACGACGGTAATGGCTTCCTGTGGTTCCTGACCGGCTTGGGCATCGGCGCGGCGATTGGAGTCTTGTACGCGCCGAAATCGGGCGCCGAGACCCGCGACATGATCATGCAAAAGGCGGAGGAAGGCCGGAATTACGCTCGCGAGGGCGCGCAAAAAGCGAAGGAGCAGGCCAACGACTGGGTTGCCAAAGGCAAGGACGTGGTCACCCAGCAGAAGGAACAGTTCCGGTCCGCGTATGAGGCAGGCCGCCAGGCGTACCGCGAAGCGACCGGCGAAGGTAGCGAAGGCGGCGCATAATACCGGGGCTCGGCGCTACTTCGACGGCGCCGTTGCATCCGCTCGAGATCGCACTATGGAAACCCGATTCACTGTCCTGCTCATCGAGATGGGCGTCGCGATCGTGGTGGAGATCGCGATCATGATCGCCATCCTCCTTACTGTCCAGCGCAGCGCAAAAAAGATGGAATCGCTTGCCGACGAGATAAAGCGGCGCGCCCTGCCCACGCTCGACCAGGCGCAGGAACTCCTGGCCAACACCAAGCCACGCATCGAAGAGATCATCAATCACGCCGCGGAATCCACGGCGACGTTGCACTTGCAGATCGACCGGCTGGACTCAACCGTCAGCGACATCGTTGACCGCACGCGCCTGCACGTGATTCGCGCCGACAATCTCGTCGGACGCACGTTGGACCGCGTGGAAGAAACCACCGACATGGTGCACACGACCGTCGTCTCGCCCATTCGCCAGATTTCCGGCGTCTTGCAAGGCGTGACCGCCGGCATTGCATCGCTGCTGGGCCGCCGCGGAAAAGCGTCCGGCAACGGCGGCGGCCGCGACGAAATGTTCATCTAGGCGAGGCTTGAGGCGTGAGGCCAGGGGTTGTTGTCATGATCAAGATTCATCACAACAACTTGTAACTTGTTTCAAGAATGGTTTTGGAAGGGTGCGGCTTCAGCCGCGCCGCACGTGACCAATGTTCATGCGGCTTTAGCCGCTGAGGGCGACCGCATCAGCGCAGTAAGTCATTCTTGAACCGCTTTAAGCAGTCTTGCCAGATGCAGTCTCGCTCGGATAGTTAAAAAAGAGCTGATTGCCGTCGAGATCCTCGACGATCAGGATTCGGTAGCCCCACGAACCCTCCTTGACCGGAACGCCTTTGGCCTCGAGCTCCCCGCGTAGCGCGTCCAGGGTGGCAGTCTGGGAATCGGGGGCCTCGTTCATGGAAATGAACATCAGCGCCTTGCCAACCTTCTCCGGCCACTGGTCCGAAAGGATTAGCGCACATCCCCGCCGATCGACCTGTGCGACGCGCGGCCTGCCTTCCTCCTCGTAACGCCAGGGGCTGGTGAAGCCGAGCCGTTCCACGTAGAAAAGCAAGGCGGCCTCAACGTCGGCCACGTGCAGGACGGGACGTGCGAACCAGTCTGTCATATGCTTTCTCTCGCCGGAATAAACGGTACCGCAAGCCTCACGCGTACCTCACGCCTCACGCCTCAAGCCTCGTTCACGGTTTGGCGTTTTGCCGGGCTGTTTGATCGACCGCATCGCGAAACGCTTCGAATAGCGTCGGTTTGTTCCCCCGCAGACCATTGTGCGCGCTGCGCCTCCAGACAAAGGACGCGTCAGTGGCAGGCTCCTGAGGCGTGATGGAGACCAGAAGCATGTCATTGGAGTCGCTGCTCACATCCACGCCGCCCAAGGTGCCGATACCCACTCCTCCTGTTCGCGGGTCAATACGCGTCCCCGGATGGCTAGGATCCATCGGCGGTGTGCCCACATCAATGCCGGTCCGCGCACCGCCGAGCCCGGATGTCTTCACGATCAGCATGAGGTCGGCCTCTTCCGGACGGTAAACGACCTTGTACTTGCCCCACGCGCGCACGGCATCCTCGATCCGGTTCATCGCGGCGCGCTCTTCCATCGTCGTCTCGCGGCTATAGGTGTCGCCATGGAAAGAGGTGATGTACACGAACTGTGCGGCCACGACCTGCATGGGAAGTTCGGATTTCTTCTTCTTCTGCGCGAGCGAGGGCAGGACGACAGCGACGATCAGGGCTAGCAGCAAAGCGCGCTTCATATGGCCTCCGGAATGTTCTAATTCACTGTTTTCCTAAAGTTGCGGCGCCACTGTCATCTCTCGCGCGTAAAGCGCGTGAAAATGATGCAGGCTCTTTTCCTGCTTCGGGCTGTAGCGGCCCCGGCTGTAACTGCGCGAACGTAAATTGCGCTGCACGATCTCGCACATTCGGCCGTCCTCCTGCTGGATCTCATCGCTGAAGCGGAAGGTCTTCTCCGGAGCTCCCGTGCCGAGCAGCTCCTCGGGAAAAAACCAGGCGAAAATTGCTACGCACTGCTCCGGCGCCACCGGCAGCACGATGTTGAGCGACACGTTGTCGGGATAGCAGTTCAGCATCCAGTTGGGATAAATCCAGAAGTATTCCGCACGAAGTTCGCCGCCTGATTCGGCGTAACGGCGCTCCTCGGCGCGGCTGCCCGCGCGAATCGGCGAGTACTGCAAGGAATGATGGGGGAAGAGTTCAACTTCATAAGCGCCGTAATCGAGCTCGCGGTTCAGGCTGGGGTGCACCGAGGGCAGGTGGTAGCCCTCCATGTAATTGTCGATGTACGTCTTCCAATTGCACGCCATGACGTAATCGTGGCGGCGGTAGAACTTCATGCGCTCGATCCGAAACTTTGCCGCCTGGCGCGGTAGTTCGCCGAGGCTATCAACGAGAGGCTCCGGGTTGTGCGACAGGTTGGCGAAGATCAGCCCCGCCCATTCGCCGACGTGGATGGGAACGAGGCCGAACCGGCCATGTTCGAATTCAGCGGCGCCTTCCATCTCCGGCGCGTTGAGCAGCCGGCCATCGAGTGAATAAGTCCATCCGTGATATCCGCAGCGGAAGACCTTGCGCTCGCCGCAACCCTCGGCGGGCGGGCCCGCGCGATGACGGCAAACGTTGTAGAAGCCGCGCAGAATACCGTCGGCGCCGCGGACGATGAGCAGCGGCTCGCCCGCAAGGTCGAAGGTGAAGTACTGGCCGGGGCGCGCCGCCTGCTCCGCCCATCCGACGCACTGCCAGGTCGCGCAGAAAATCCGCTCGCGTTCCAGCGGCAGGAACGCGGCATCGGTGTAGTAGTTCGATGCGAGCGTCCACGCGCGTTCTACGCCGGCGGATGGGGCCTGTGCGGGATTCATCCGTGATAAGCTCCCGGCACATTATCCGCGATTCGGGGTGATTCTGCATGGCGATGGCTGTTCCGGTGGCCGCATCGGGAGACGGCAAGTCGACCGGACTGGTG
>JBOGLI010000644.1:0-2024 GCA_050746165.1 Terriglobales bacterium
TGTGGCTGCGAGCAGGGTCGGCGCGATAGAAGCGATCGAAAATTCTCGGAATATCGGCTTGGGGAATGCCGATGCCATTATCGCGTACTTCCAGCCTGACCCGATCGGCAACCCTTGCCACGATCACGTCGACACTACCCGCCTCATTCGTGTATTTGATCGCGTTATCGAGGAGGTTGGCGACCACTTGTGTCAATAGGCCCGCGCTCCCTTCCACGAAACAACCGGCGGTGATTTGATAATTCAGCGCGACTGACTTTACGTCAGCGAGCAGCCGCATTTGTTCGGAAGTACTTTCCGCCAGCTTTCCCAAGTCAATGGGCGCTTCATCCTTCTGCATGGGGGCTGCTTCCAGTCGCGAGATCTCCAGGAGTTGTGAGACGATGCGCGAAAGGCGTTCGATCTCCTCGAGCGAACTGCCAATCTGCTCCACGATGGTGTCCGGCAGCCCCTTCGATCGCTGCACCAATTCCAACTCCCCGCGAAGGATGGCGAGCGGGGTGCGCAATTCGTGCGACACATCGGCCGAGAAGCGTTCAATATGCTGGAAAGCTTCCTCCAACCGGCGGACCATACGGTTGAGCGCAACCGTTAATCGTTCCAGTTCGTCACCTGTGTGCAGCACCGGCAGTGACTCACCGAAGTTTCGTGATGTAAAACGCTCCGCCTGCTCGGCGATGGTGTCGAGCGGCTTCATGGTATTGCGGCTGATCAGAATCGCGCCTCCGATGGCGGTCAGCACCACGACCGGAATCCCCAGCATGAGGATGATGCCGAAGGTGTGGAGAACGCTCGAGATGTTGTCCATGTCGCTGCCGACTTCGACGATTAAGTTGCCGCCGCCGGGCAAGTGCACGGGGAGCGCATCGATAAGCAGGTCGGAACGTCCGGCGCCGGTAATGGTGCGGAGATACTCCTGGCGAGGCTCTTGCAAAAGGGGCGGCACCCGATTGGGATCGAAGCTGTGATCGCGCGGTATGAACGACGAGCGGTAGAGGACGACGCCGGCAGAACTGGAAACGCGTACGAATAATCCGTTCAATTCGAGGTCCCGGCCGATCTGATGAAGGGTGGCAGCAGGATTTGAGATTTCCGAGTCTGCCGCCAGTCTGCCGGCAATCAACTGGCACTGCCGCGAAAGCAAGCGTTGCAGGCCGCGATGCAGATAACTCGAAAGACCAAAATACATCAGGCCGCCGTAACCGAGAAGGCACACGGTAAGGACGGCGGCATACCAGACGGACATCCGGAATCGCAGCGAGAAGCCGCGCATCAGGCTTCTTCCTCGTGGTCGCGCAAAGTATAGCCGACTCCACGAACCGTACGCAGAAGCTTGTTTGCATGATCGGCGTCTACTTTGGTCCGCAAGTGCCCCATGTAAACGTCGACGATGTTGGTAATGCCGTCGAAGTTCTGGTCCCACACGTGATCGATGATCATGGAGCGGGAGAGCACCCTGCCGTGATTGGACATCAGATATTCGAGGAGCGCGTATTCCTTGGAAGTGAGATCGATCCGGCGGCCGGCGCGGCGCACCTGCTGCGACATGCGATCGAGTTCCAGGTCGGCGACGCGAATGACAGTTCCGCGCGGTGTGTGCGCGCGACGCATTAACGATTTGGCCCGTACCACCAGTTCGGCCAGCGCGAACGGTTTGGTCAGGTAATCATCGGCGCCCAGCTCGAAGTGCTGGACCTTGTCGTTCAGTGTGTCCCGCGCGGTCAGGACCAGGATCGGAGACGGCTTGCTGACAGCGCGAAGCTTCTTCAGGACGGTCGAACCATCCATGACGGGGAGCATGAGATCGAGCACAATCAGGTCGTAGTCGTAGGTGAGCGCGTACTCCAGCCCGCTCTTGCCGTCGTGCGCGACATCGACCGCGAAGCTCTCCTCCGTGAAAGCCCTTTGCACGAATTCGGCGAACTTAACTTCGTCGTCGATCACCAAAATACGCATGTGCGTCGCCTACGCTACCGATCTGCCTCGCTGTTCCCATCGTAAGCAGATTCTGCCCGCTTCATTGT
>JBOGLI010000645.1:0-7109 GCA_050746165.1 Terriglobales bacterium
AGTGACCGGCGAGACGCCAGTGCTACAAAACGCAGGCGGCGAGACGCCAGTGCTACGAAAGGCGGGAACGGACTACCTCGCGGCGAAAGCGGCGCGGAGCGCGGGCTTGCGGGAAGCGGCCCGGACGTGCCGGGAGCAGGCCGGGGGGAGCGAGTGGCGCGTGGAAGAACGGGGTGGTGGCGTGCTTTGTCATGCGCTGATCGACCGTCATGAGGTAATATCGTTTCAAGAGAGGATGCGCAGGACTGTCCTGCCCGGTGGGGTGAAGGCTGTGGTCAGCGGACCGTGGCCGCCGGCGGGATTCTGGGAAGATACGTCCCATTGAGCTCCGATACCAACGCGCCGCCCACGTCGCCGGCAGCGATCACCGATGCTGTCGCCGAGATGGAGCGTGAGTTGGCTGCGGTTTCGGGGACGACCTCCCGGATCGACTGCAACTCTGAAAACATCGAGCAGGGGCTGGCCCGGCTGGTGTTAGGACTGATCGACCTGCTGCGGCGGCTGTTGGAAAGACAGGCGATTCGCCGGATGGAAGGCGGCAGCCTGGACGACGAGCAGGTGGAAGAGATCGGGCTTTCGTTAATGAAGCTGGAGAAGAAAGTCAGGGAACTTGCTGACCAGTTTGGACTTAGGCCGGAAGACTTGAATCTGGACCTGGGGCCGCTGGGGAACCTGTGGGAAAAGTGAAAGATTTGCAGGGCCAGTAACTTTTCGTGGCAACCATCGCGGAGCAGTTCTGAATCCAAGGTTGCGGCGTGGTGGGTCAGGTCAGGGCTAAGTACAAACGAAATAAGAACGCTTCGAAAGTGTGTCCGCAGGGCGTATGGATCGAGTTCCGACCGTCTCAGGCACCACGAATCTGATCGATATCTTGGACCGCGTGCTCGACAAGGGCCTGGTGATCGCGGGTGACATCCGTGTATCGCTGGCCAACGTGGAGCTGCTGACCATTCGCATACGGCTGCTGGTGTGCTCGGTGGACAAGGCCGAGCAGATCGGGCTGAACTGGTGGAAGTACGACCCGAACCTGACGATGGCCGGAGCGGCAGAGCCGAAGCGGCTGCCGACAGTAACGCCAGGGCGTCGGACTCCGGTGAAAACGATAAACGCAAGACGTCCGGGGGGACGGCGCGCGAAGTAGTGCCGAGGAGGAAATTGCATGGCTGTCGAACGCGTATCCGGCGGCTCAAGCCTGATCGACGTACTTGACCGCGTACTAGACAAAGGTATTGTGATCGACGCTTGGGTGCGCATCTCGCTGGTGGGCATCGACCTGATTACCGTCGAGGCGCGCGTCGTCGTCGCGTCGATCGACACCTATCTGAAGTACGCAGATGCCGTTGGCTTGACGGGCCTCGTGTCGCGTCCGCAGCTGAGCGAGGGCGGCGGCGAAGAGGAAGAAGGTCCGGGAGTGGAAACAGTCACCCCGCGGCCGCGCCCGCAACCGCGGTCACGTGCGCGACGCCGCTGACAAAAGTAACAGGGTAAGAGTCCGTGTCCATGGCGAGTCCAGAATTGCGGCGATTTCCAGCAGAAGTGACGCCGATAGCCGACGAGCCGGCGCGAACGCCGCGCGGCCGCGCGGCCGTGCGGCTGCTCGCGGCGGAGCGCTCGGAAGAAGTCTTCCCGGTGCTGCTGGAGGAGATCGTCGGAATTGGATTCGCCCGTGCGATGGTCGTCTCAGTGAATTTCGAGACCAGCGAGGTAGCGCCCAGCGCCGCGCTGAATTGCCCGAATTCGCTATTGAAGGCGGCGAACAGCTCGCTTTGGTCGGCCGACAACCCGGTGATTGCGACGCTGCATTCGGGAACACCGGCGATCGTCGAGTCGCCGCCCTTCGCCACCGGTCCCTGGTACTGCCATCCCGTAGTGTTTCGCAACCATAATCTCTGCTGGGAGGCGGGGCGCGATCGCCGCGACGATTGCCTGGCCGTCCTCAACGACCGGGGACGCCGCAAGCTCCACCTGCAGGACCAGGTCTGTTCCACCTGCAACATGCGCGGGTATGCCGCGGTGGTGCTGGTGGACGCGCGACGGATCAACTCCGAGCGGCAACTGCGCGAGTGCGCCGCGCTCGTCGATCTCAGCAACCGTTTTCTGTCGCGACTTTACAAGGTTGAGCACTACTACAACCGGATGCGCGACATGGAGACCACCATCGGGCAGATGGAGACGGTCATGCAAAGCATGGCCGACCCGGTCATCCTCACCGATACGCATTACCGGGTGATCACGCAGAACCGCGCGGCGGAAAAATTCTTTAAGACGCCGGGCGAAACCGCCAGCCCGGGCGCGGCCCGCGCCGTGGAGATGAACAACCTGCTGTTCTCGGCGGCGCTTTCGTCGATGGCGGTGAGCGGCACGGACGCATCGCGCGACCTGACGCTGGTGGACGTCAACGAAGGCGAGGACGTCCTGTTCGAAGCTGTCTGCGCGCCGACGTTCAACCGCGAAGGGCTGCGTACCGGCCTGGTGACGGTGATGCGCGACGTGACCGACCTGCGCCGCGCCGACCAGGAACTGCGCTCCAGCGTCACCAAGCTGCGCGAGGCCGAGGAGGTGGTGCGGCAGGACCGCGACCGCCTGAACCTGGTCATCGAGAACGTCGGCGATCCGATCGTTGTGGCCGACAGTGCGGCCAAGGTGGTCCTGCTGGACGCGCTCGCCAAGGAACTGTTCGGCGAGGAACAGGATGAGAGCGACGGGGCAATGAAGAACCGCGCGCGCCTTGACGCCTACCTGACCGGATTCACCTTCTCGTTTGCCGACAAGGGTACGGGAACGCTGCGGCTGCACAATCCGGCGAGCAACTCGGAGGTCGAATACGAGGCTCGCTCGGGCAAGATTTTCGACGCGCGCGGCCAGGCGTCGTACACGGTCACCGTACTGCGCGACTTCTCCGCGTGGAAGAAGCTGGAGCAGTTGAAACTCGAGCGCCGCATGCTGGAGATGGAAAAGTTCGCCGCCACGGGACGGCTGGCGGGCACCATTGCGCACGAGATCAACAACCCGATGGAGGCGATCAAGAACGCGATTTACCTGCTCCAGGCGCAGGTGAAGCCCAAGGGCGAGCCGATCTATACCGTGCTGAGGAACGAAACGGAACGTGTTGCGCGCATCGTGCGGCAGATGCTGGGCCTATACCGGACCTCCGAACACGTCGGAACCATGGACGTGAACGGCGTGATCGACGACACGATGGCGCTGTTCGCCCGGCAACTGGAGCGGGCGCGGGTCGTGGCCCGGGTCGATCTGGGCAAGGTGCCGTCGGTGGTTGGGTCGGGCGACCAGTTGCGCCAGGTGATGTCGAACCTGGTGGTGAACGCGCGCGACAGCATGCAGAACGGCGGAACGCTGGTGCTGCGAACGCGGCATCTTCCGTCGGTCGACGGAATGCACGGGCGTGTCCGGATCTCGGTGGCCGACACCGGCGCGGGCATACCGCGGGAGATCCTGCCGACCATTTTCGAACCCTTCGTTTCGACGAAAGGGGAAAAGGGCACCGGGTTGGGACTTTGGATCGTTAAGGGGATCGTCGAGAACCATGGAGGCCGGCTGCGGGTGCGAAGCACGCAGGGCAAGGGCACCGTGTTCGTCATGGATTTCCCGGTGGTGCGCGCATGAGCAAGCGGAAACGTTCGGTGCTCGTGGTGGACGACGAGTCCTCGGTGCTGTTTACCTACAAGTTGCTGCTGGAGCAGCAGGGGTACGAGGTATCGGCGGTTCCGTCGGCGGCGCTGGCGATGAACGAGCTCAAGACGAAGAAATTCGATTTAGTCCTCTGCGATCTTTCGCTGGAGGAAAACCACAACGGGTTCGAGGTAATCGATTTCGCGCGCAAGCAGAACTCCGGCATTCCCTGCGTCCTGCTGACCGGGTATGCCAGCGTGGAGGCGGCGCAGAAAGCAGCGGATATCGGCGTGACCGTGCTCTACAAGCCGATTGATATCCAGGAATTCCTCACCACGATTCCGAATGTGCTGAAGGAGAACTATGAGCAGAGCAAAGCCACCCGCGGCTAAGAGCGGCAGCCGCTTGCGGAAGGTGGAACGGACAACCGAACCCAGCCCGGCCGTCGCCATGATGGAAACGCCGGCGCCGATCGCAGTTGCCGCGCCGGAAGGCGGGCGCTACGTGTATGGGATCATCGAGAGCCGTGACACGGTCACATTCGGAAAGATGGGCATCGGCGGCGCCCACGAGATGGTGTACACGGTCCAGCACAAGGACATCGCGGCGGTACTTAGCAAAACCGACGTGTACATCTTCGATCCGACGCGCGAGAACGCCCTCGCCCACGAGCATGTAATCGAAACGGTGATGAAGACGAACACCATCATACCGATGAGTTTCGGGACGGTCTTCCGCACCGACGACGACATTCGCGAAGTGCTGCGGTCGATTTATCCGTCGTTGAAGGACGTGCTTAAACAGATGTCGGGCAAGGTCGAATTCGGCCTCAAGGTGAACTGGGATCGCGACACGATGATGGAAGAGCTGAAACGGGAGGACGACGAGGTCCGCCACTTCCACCAGGAAATCACGCGCAAGCACCTGCAATCGACCTACTTCGCGCGCATGCAACTGGGGCGCATGATCGAAAAAGCGCTGGCCGAGCGCTGCGCGACCTACGTGCGGGAGATCTACGAGGAACTGCGGGGATGCTGTGTCGCGTCGCGCGATAACAAGCCGATCGGCGACAAGATGATCATGAACGCCGCCTTCCTTATCGAGAAGGACAAGGAAGCGCAGTTCGACGAGGCGGTGAACCGCATCGCGCGCAAGTACGGCGACCGGCTCAACTTCAAGTACACGGGACCGTGGCCGCCCTATAACTTTGTCAACATCCGGCTGAAATTGGAAAGAGGACAAGCTTCGTAATTGCGGCACATGGCGCATGGCTCATGGAAGAGAGCCGGTTGCCAAGAGCCAAGAGCCAAGAGCCAAGAGCCAAGAGCCAAGAGCCAAGAGCCATGCTGTTCATCGACGACCTACTTTTCGCGCCGGTCACGGGATTCAAGTTCATCCTGAATACGCTGGCGCGCGTCGCCGAAGAGCAGTACACCGACGATGCGCCCGTCAAGCAGCAACTGCTGGAACTCCAAGTGGAGCTCGACGAGGGGCAGATCACCGAAGACGAATACATCGCACAGGAGGCCGCGATCCTGCGGCAGCTCCGAGATATCGAAAACCGCAAGCGCGAGATGGCGGGACTGGAAACGGAAGAACGTCAGCCGCTGTCGGGCAAGGTGGCGGAGGGTTCCGGCGCCAGCGTGACCATCGAGCACCACAATACTTACGGACAGTAGCGAGGTGTGAGGCTTGAGTCGTGAGGCTTGAGCGATGATGCCAGGCTTGCGGAGCGGTGAGCACTCCGCACTATGCACTCGGCACTTCCCCCCGCGGATTTGCTACACTACAGGCGCAGAGCGGGGTTGGTATATCGGTCGTGCCCAGGCTTCCCAAGCCTGTGAAACGGGTTCAACTCCCGTACCCCGCTCCAGTTTTCAATCACTTACCGATATCCACAGTCCATCTACAGTCCACTCGCCGATTGCAACGCCATCCGCACGACTTTCCCGTGCGCCGCGCGCAGGGTCTCCGGGATGGCATCCCCGTACACGTTCATCGTGGTTGCGATTGAAGCATGTCGCATGAGATTTTGCTGCACGGTCATCGGGGCACCAGTGTCGTCCAGCCATGAGCGGTACGTGTGCCGCATCGTATGCCAGCCGATCACGCCCAAGCCCGCAGATTCCGCAGCCTTGACTAGCGCGTCGTAAAGCTTGCTGTACGCGTAAGGCTGCTTGCCGTTTCGGTAAGGCGATGCCCAAACCCAATCGTGGGGTGAGGCGAACAGCGTCACCCGATACCAGACGAGCATGAACTCGGCGAGTTGTTGGTCCATCGGCAGCGGCTTGCGCGAGCGTCCGGTCTTCACCTCTCCGACCCGTTGCCGCACGGCCCCCAGCCTAATGTTTACTTTCAGGTTTTTCCAATCGAAGTCAGACCACTTGAGCGCGATAAGCTCCGAGAACCGAAGTCCGAGGCACATGTCGAACATCAACATGGTTCGGAACGGCTCTCCGGGAATCTCGGCCACGAGTTGATGGAACTCGGCGACCGTGAGAACGCGGGGCTCGTTTTGCCGAACTGAGCACCCACGGATTTTGACAAGTTGCATCGGGTTGCGTTCGCATTTTAAGTACTCCCAGAACATCGCTTGCTCGATAAGAATCCCGAGCACGCTTTTGATGTTCTGCTTTGTTTTCGGGGCGAGCGCGAGTCCGTCCAGCCATTCAGCGACCGGAGCGGGGCGGATGTCCGTGATTGCGGTCTCGCCCCAACGAGGCAGGATTCGGCTGTTCAGGATGCGTTTGTAGTCGTCCGCAGTGGAGAAGTGCGGAGGGAGTTTCTCGGCGACGTACCGGTTCGCGACCGCTAAGACCGTAACGACTGGCCGCGGGACTTCCGCCGGCGCATTGATCCTCTGCCGCATGTGCTCCGCCGCGAGGATGGCTTGCGTTTTCGTGCGATATTCCCTGGTCGAACCGATACGGAAAGCGCGGCGCTTGCCGCCGTCATCCCGCCAGCGGAAGTACCAAACGTGGGTGCGTGGGTCTAACGTGACTGACCCTCCTTGGTAGCGCGTTGTCATTGGATGTGTTCCTCCTGAGCAACGCGCGGGTGGCGCTCGAACTGTAACCGACACGTCAGCCATTCGTCTATGACGGACCGGCGGAAGCGCCACAATTTGCCCACCTGCACCGATGGAATTTCCCTGGCCTTGGCTAACCGGAGCACGGTCTTCGCACTGCACCCCAGCATTTCGGCGACGGCTTCGGCGCCCACTGTGGATTCATAAGAACGCGTGTCCATCTCAGTTAGCTTTCCCAAACTGTGCAACATGCTTGTTCCTGAATGCTTCAGGCCTGCGTCGCGGCCATTGCGTCTGCTGCGGTCGAGTGCTTGACCGACCGTTCACCTGGTGCGCCCCGCATTGACTCGGCGCCTTGCGTTGACCATGCACGCCGCTGGGCAAGGTCGTCGTGAACAGCCCTGTAGATTTCCTCCATCGATCGCTTGTGAGTGCCCCCCTCGTTGTGGGT
>JBOGLI010000646.1:0-2752 GCA_050746165.1 Terriglobales bacterium
CCCTTCGGCCCTTGACTTGCCAGACCCGCGTTTGTTAGCCTTTTCGCCTACCGCGCGGGAGTAACTCAGTGGTAGAGTGCAACCTTGCCAAGGTTGAAGTCGCGGGTTCAAATCCCGTCTCCCGCTCCATCATTTCCACACTCCCTCGCCCCGGGGCGGGGGCTTGTTTCATTGAGTGATTTGGCGATTTGTGATTTGGTGATTGGGCCGAACCGGATGTGTAAAGCCGGCCTCAATCACCCAATCACAAATCACTAAATCACGAAATGGACGCGGCGCGGTAGCCAAGTGGTAAGGCCGAGGTCTGCAAAACCTCTATCGCCGGTTCGATTCCGGCCCGCGCCTCCAACCTCTTCTTCACGATCGCTAGACCTCCGATTTCTCCGATAGTTCCCTTCCCCAGTATTTCTCGTAACAACCGGGGCAGATACTGTGCGTAAATTCGAGGTCGGAATGTTTCTTGAGGTAAGCGTCCACCTGTTCCCAGTAATCGTCGTCGTCGCGGATCCGTTTGCAGTAGGAGCAGATAGGAAGAAGGCGGCGCAAGGTGTGAACGTGCTGAAGGGCATCCTGAAGTTGGTGGATACGGCCGTCGAGCGTGTGCTGTAGGCCGACGATGCGCGCGCCGACCATCACGCGGGCGCGCAGTTCCGAAGGGTGAAACGGCTTGACGATGTAATCGTCGGCACCGGATTCGAATCCCGCGACCACGTCCTCGATCCGCGACTTTGCGGTGACCAACAGTACGTAGGTTCTTGCCGTCTGCTCGGTGCTCCGGATCCTGCGGCAGAGTTCGACGCCATCGGACCGCGGCATGAGCCAGTTCAGGACGGCGATGACCGGGCCGGGCTTCTCGAGTAGCGCGTGCCATGCGTCATCCCCGTTGTTGGCGACGACAACTTCGAAATCGCCCCGTAAGCTGTTCTCCATGATGCGACAATAAATGGGATCGTCATCGGCCAGCAGCAGCTTCATGGTCCACCTTCACTCCCTCCTGCAATTCCCGGCGTAGCACATCCACCTCGGCGTGAAACAGCGGCGCCAACTCGGCGGCGGATTCCAGATCGCCGTTGCGGCCGGCTTGTTCGAGGGCGCGTGCGCGTTCCATGGCAGGCATCGCGGCCAGGCATCCCAGTTCCCCTTTAAGAGAATGCGCTGCTCGTTCGAGCCGCTGGCAATCGCGAGCGACGAGGGCGGCGTCCATCTCCGCAAGGTGACGGCTGGATTCGGTCAAGAACATGGCGATGATTTCGGTGAGCAGGTCACGATCGCCGTCGGTCTGTTCGAGAGCTCTCTCGGGTTTCCAGGACAACGTTGGGGACGCTGCTTCGCCAGCAGCGGGTTGCGCGGCGCCGATCCTCTGCAACACGCGCCGGATCTCGGAGAGCTTGGCCGGCTTGGAGAGGTAATCGTCCATGCCCGCGGCCAGACAACGCTCACGATAACCGGCGAGGGCGTGCGCGGTCATGGCGACAATCGGGGTATGCCGGCCGGACGCTTGCTCGTCAGCGCGAATGGCGGCGGTGGCCGCAAAGCCGTCCATGCGGGGCATCTGCACGTCCACCAGGATGAGGTCGAAGGTGTTTCGACGCGCGGCTTCGACGGCCTGCTCGCCGTCAGCGGCGACGGTGACCTCATGCCCGTCTTTCTCCAGAAGGCGGACGACCAGCTGCTGATTTACCAGGTTGTCTTCCGCCAGCAGCACGCTCAGGCGAGCGCGGGCGCCGGCAGAATCGAGAGAATGTCGGGTGACCAGGTCAGGCGGTTCGCGTTGCGGCCTGCCGCGCCGGAGGACGGAAGCAATACACCGCATCAGCTCGGCACGGCGGACCGGCTTGACGAGGTAGGCGGCGATGCCGATCTGGCGGCACCGGGCACCATCGCCACGCTGGCCTCCGGAGGTGAGCATCATGATGACGGCATCAGAATAATTGCGGAATTGCGGGGCGGAAGGGCTCTCGGCTTTCGGCTCTCGGCTCTCGGGCGCGGGATCGAAGCGGCAGCCGAACTGAAAGAGGTTACTGCCGTCGGCGGAATTGCGGAATTGCGGAATCGGCGATTGCGGAATGGAGGCGTCGGCAGCCTGGAGATCCTTGATTTTCTCGGCGACCGCGAAGCCGTCCATATCCGGCATGTGGGCGTCGAGGATGACGAGGCGGAAGGGAGTTCCCGACGGGTTGCCGGTGTGGAGGGCCTGCAAGCCGTCGGAGCCGCAGGCGGCGGCGGTCACGACCATCCCGCAGCTCTCGAGCATGGTGGTGAGAATATGGCGATTGGTCTCGTTGTCGTCGATGACCAGGACAGGCAAGCCGGCTAACTCGGTGATGGGCAGCGGGTCAGGAATTCGTGGACCGGGGACGCCATCGTCGAAGGGCAGCGTGAATTCGAAGATGCTGCCGCGGCCTTCCTCGCTGTGAACGTCGATGGAGCCGTGCATCAGGGAGAGCAGGTGGACGCAGATGGCCAGGCCGAGTCCGGTACCACCGTAGCGGCGGCTCATACTGCTATCCGCCTGGGTAAAGGGTTGAAAGAGGAGGTGCTGTTTTTCGGCGGGAATGCCGATGCCCGTGTCCTGCACGCTAAAGCGAAGCAGGGAGCGCGAGCCCTCGCGGGATTGGAGCCGGACCCAGACGATGACTTCGCCGCGCTCGGTGAACTTGATGGCGTTGGCGACGAGGTTGGCGAGCACCTGGCGCAACCTGCCGGGATCGCCGGCGACGAACTGGGGAACGTTGGGTTCGAGGTAGTAGGC
>JBOGLI010000647.1:0-1291 GCA_050746165.1 Terriglobales bacterium
CCGAACGACCGCAAAAAGAACCTGGTGGTGCGCCTCCATGGATCGGGCAAGCACAAGCCCGTGCTGCTGATCGGCCACCTCGATGTTGTCGAAGCGCGCCGCCAAGACTGGACGACCGAGCCCTTCAAGTTCGTCGAGCAGGAAGGATACTTTTACGGCCGCGGCACAAGCGACATGAAAGATGGCGACGCGATCATGTCAGCGACGCTCATGCGCATGAAGAAAGAGGGCTACGTTCCGAGCCGCGACATCATTCTGGCTCTTACCGCGGACGAAGAAGGAGGCACCTCCAACGGCGTCGATTGGCTCATCAAGAATCATCGCGAGCTGATCGATGCCGAGTTCGTGCTCAATCACGACGGCGGAGGCATCCTCGCCGATCATGGCCAGCCGCTGATGATGGAGGTGAACGCCACCGAAAAGCTTTATGGTGATTTCGTCCTCACCGCGACCAATCCCGGCGGCCACAGTTCGCTGCCCCGTCCGGATAATGCCATCTACGAGCTGGCGGCCGCGCTGACGCGCCTCGCCAATTATCAGTTCTCCTTTGAGCTGAACAACATTACCCGCTCGTATTACGAGCGTCAGTTGAAAACGGCGACCGGACAGCGTGCAGCCGATCTCGCGGCAATCCTGAAAGACCCTCCCGCCATGGATGCAGTCGCCCGGCTATCGAGAGACCCCATCGACAACTCGACCATGCACACGACCTGTGTTGCCACCCGTCTTAGCGGAGGCCATGCCAACAATGCGCTGCCCCAGAGTGCGCAGTCGAATGTGAATTGCCGTATTCTGCCCGGCCATTCGCTCGAAGAGACTCGATTGGCGCTGGAAAAAATAGTGGCCGATCCGAAAATCAAAGTGCAATTCCTCGAGAACACGGGCGTGCTGATGGATCATGGCTCGGACCGGCACAGCTACGTGCCGCCGGCGCCGCGCAAAGACGTCTTCGATGCGCTCGACAAGATCGTAGCGGAGATGTGGCCAGGGATTCCCGTGCTCCCAAGCATGAGTACCGGCGCATCCGATGGCGTTTACACCAACGCAGCCGGCATGCCGACCTACGCGGTTTCAGGAGAGCAGTACGATCGCGACGACATCCGTGCCCATGGCAAGGACGAGCGGACCGGCGTGCGGTCCTTTTATCGAGCGGTGGATTTCTATTACCCGTTCCTGAAGGCCGTCACAGAGAACTAGGGTCAAGTGCTTCTCCCCCCCCGCCAGAATAGCAACGCCCGGCACCCAGCAGGGAAGCCTCTAGTTCTGCATTCTGACTTCTCACTTCTGACTT
>JBOGLI010000648.1:0-2690 GCA_050746165.1 Terriglobales bacterium
TGCGATGAGCCGTTCGTCGCGGTATTACCGAGCTCGCATCCTTTGGCCCGTCACGGGCGCGTCGAGATTGCCCAACTTGCCCAGGAGCGCTTCATTCTGCACCGGGAAGGACAGAACACGCGGAAGATCGTGGATCGTTTCCTGTTCCGCAATGGCATCTCGCCCCGCGTTCCCATTGAGTTGGCAGAAACGGAGACGATCAAACGTATGGTGTCGCAAGGTCTGGGGGTCTCTATTCTGCCGGTCAGTGCATTCATGCAGCGGCGGTCGGGCGATGGTCTGAAGATCTTTCCTATGCCGGCCGAGGATCTGAAGCGATCGCTATCGGTCGTATTTCCGAAACAAAAGCCGCTCGGACCGCCGGCAATAGCGATGGTGGAACTGCTGCAGAAGCACTTTAACCATCAGAACGTCATGGCGGCGAGAAGCCGTGGATAACAATGCGAGGTTTGCCTTACAGACAATTCGCTTATCAACATCGCTATGACGTGGCAACCAAGTGAGGAATGATCGCTGCCCTGAACCTCGGTTCTCATGCCGATGAGTACTAACCTGCTCGAAGGTGCGGGCACGCTCGTTTGCCGTCCGATGTCCCAGGTCCCTTTCTTTCGCGCCCTCCTCGCCCCGCTCATGTCGGCGATTTCATCGCGCTTGTAACATAAGTCATTCACTCTAATCAGCTTCGTCACCGAGCTGCAACATTGGCAATACCGATTCAAGGTTCGCGGAAATATGTATTTGAATCGTCCTATCTGCCCGGCCCATAATTCCCGCGGTTTCAAACTTTCATATCATCAATCGAGGGGACCAGTGTTGGTCAATTGTTCGAAGTGCGGTAAGTCCTACGGCATCGGGGAGCGCCGCTGGAAATGCGACTGCGGGGGATACCTGCGCCTGGCTCAAACTGGAATATTCACGAAGGCTGCTCTGTCTACGAGGCGGCCCGATCTGTGGCGATACCGGGAAGCGCTCGGCGTTTCGCCCGCCGCCGACCCCGTGACCCTGGGCGAGGGATTTACGCCTCTCGTTCGCTCGTCGGTCGGGGGCCGGGAGCTCTGGTTGAAGCTCGATTACCTATGTCCTACGGGCTCTTATAAGGACCGCGGCAGCACCATAATGATGACGCAACTGCGCTCGTGGGGTGTACCCCAGATCATCGAGGACTCTTCCGGCAATGCCGGCGCGTCCGTCGCCGCCTACGCCGCGCTGGCCGGCATCCAATGCGAAATTTATGTCCCGGCAAGCACCTCGGCGGGCAAAATTGCCCAGATCCTCGCGTACGGTGCCAACCTGGTGAAGGTGCCCGGATCGCGAGAAGATACCGCCGACGCCGCCTGGGAGGCGGCACAGCATACCTTTTACGCAAGTCACAACTGGAATCCATGGTTCGTGGCTGGAATGAAGACTGTCGCTTACGAAATTGCCGAACAGTTGGAGTGGAATCCCCCCGATTGGGTCGTAGTGCCGGTTGGCGGAGGCAGTCTGCTGGTCGGTGTTTGCGCTGGATTCCAAGATCTCCTCCGGGCCGGCCTGATCAATCGGATGCCGCGGATTCTTGGCGTACAGGCGACCGCTTGTCCCCCGGTGTTTCGCGCGTGGCAAGCGGGCGCGCCGGATGTCAAGGCCGTCGACAAATCGCCTACGGCAGCCGAGGGCATTTCGGTTGCGCGCCCGGTCCGCGGGCCTGACGTGTTGGAAGCTGTTCGCCAGTCAGGCGGCGCAGTGACGACGGTCGACGACGAGGAAATCTGGTCGACGCTGGAAGCGCTGGGTGCCGTCGGTGTATACGTAGAACCGACCTCGGCGGCGGCGCCCGCGGCGGCGGTCCGGCAGAATGGATCGGACCTGATCGCCAGTACGGACCGCGTCGTGGTGGTCCTGACTGGCAGCGGACTCAAGGCAACCGATAAAATCGTAGAGCGACTTTTTCCTGCCGACGCGAGCAGGGAGCGCGGCCAGTTGGCCACAAAATAGGGTATGCCGAACGAAAAAATCACGACTGCGGATCTGATGCCGCCTCGGGGCTTCTATTCCCATGGCGTGCGCAATGGCCGGTTCGTCTTCATTTCGGGCCAGTTGCCCATCAACCGCGACGGAGAACTGGTTGGCAAGTCCGCGGGCGAGCAAGCCGAGCAGGCTCTCGGAAATGTCCAAGCTGTCCTTGCCGCTGCCGGCGCGGGATGGGAACATCTTTGCCAGGTAACGATTTACATCAGTGACATCTCGGAGTGGCCGGAAGTGAACGCCGTTTACGAGCGTCGTTTGCGGGACTTGCGTGTTCCTCCGTCGCGGGCTATCGTCCCGACTAAGGAGCTGCATTATGGAGCGCACGTCGAGATTCAAGCGATCGCGTGTCTCGAGTGACTGCGTGACCGAGGTTCGAGAACCTCGAAGCGCCGCCGAGATGGATGCCTATTACGACCTTCGCTGGCGCGTGTTGCGCGAGCCATGGCAGAAAACGCGAGGGGAAGAGCGCGATGAGCACGAACCCGAGGCCATCCACTTGGGCGCGTGGTGCAGAGACCGGCTGGTCGGAGTTGGACGTGCGCATTTTGTCGATTCCGGAACCGCGCAGGTCCGCTACATGGCGGTGGAAGAGGATTGGCGCGGAACTGGCATCGGAAGCGAGATCCTGCGCGAACTTGAGCAACGTGTGTGCAGCAGCGGTGCACACCGCATTGTGCTGAACG
>JBOGLI010000649.1:0-5812 GCA_050746165.1 Terriglobales bacterium
GCCCACACTCTCCAGCGATTCCAGCAGATGCTGGTAGCGGTCGTACCACTCGGTCGAGATTTCGCAGAGGAACATGGTTCCCTGGTACGGAAAGCCGAGCTGGACGAAGCCGGTCTTGCCGACGTAGGTGCGCAACCACTTGGCTTCCTCGACGTCCTCGCGATCGAGCACGACGTCGTTCATGGTGAGGAACGGCGCCTGGGAATGCTTAGCGAGCTCGACAAAGTCCTTCCAGCCGTCGGGATTGTCGCCCGGGTCCCACATAACGCTGGCGATCTCGTCGGTGACATAGCCCTGGAAGCGGCGCATGCCGTGTCCTTCCACGAAGGCTTTCATGTCGTCTTTAAGGATGGTGAGGTCGTCGAGCATCCGGGTCGTCATAAGCGGCGGCGTCGGCCGAATGAGCAGGCAGACATCTCCAATCATACTCCTGCGGAGGTGGGATTTGGGCGGTGGGCGCAGGGCTTTGGGCGCTGGCAATAGCAGATTCCTCCGCTTCGCGTCGGAATGACAATCTTCAACTTTATCGTTCTTCACAGAACTTTGCTCGCGCGAAAGAGACTTGGGCCGGGGCGCTCGGGTTTACACCAATGCGATGAGAGAGATCATCAAACGCGTGGACCCCAACTGGATCAGGATGTGGCTGGTCGTGTATGGAGGGTCGATTTCCGTGCTTACAGCTTACTTGCTGAGCGTGGTCCTGCGTGTTGGTGGAGAGTACTGGGGAATGGAGTGATTGCGGAATTGTGGAAGTTCAAATTGCGGAATTGAAAGCAACGGAGATTGCAATTCTGCAATTTGAAATTCCGCAATTCCGCAATCTCTTACAGGTCCACGAACACGTCGTCGCCTTCGATGCGAATGGGGTACACAGCGACGGTACGGTGGGGATCGTCATCGGGGATGCCGGTTTTCGGGTCGTACATCCAGCCATGCAGCGGGCAGATAATCTTGCCGTCCATCACAGGCCCCTGGCCGAGCGGGCCGCCACGGTGGGCACAAAAATTATTCATGGCGTGATAATCGCCGCCGACATTGGCGACGCAGACCATCGTGTCGCCCGCCTGGAATTCGTTCGCGGAATCGGTTTCGGGGAGATCGGAAGTTGCACAGATTCTGAATGAGGGCACGGCGGGATTATAGAACCATCCCCATTTGCGATTGTCGATTGTCGATAGTCGAAGGCACAAAAGAATTCAAATTGGCACTCGACATTCGACAATCGGAAATGGTGTTCAGGGCATGAGAAAGGCCGCCCGGTTGCCGAGCGGCCTTGTCCCTGGTCCTTGCCCCTATTTCGGTTGCAGCGTTTGCGCGATCATCACCTGGCGCTTGAAATCGTCCACCATGTTGGGCTCGAGGCGGATGGCGGTCGGCCGCTTCGCGATGCTCATGGTGTCGATCTTGTCCTGCAATTTGAGCAGCGCGTAGAACAGGTTCTCCGGGCGCGGCGGGCAGCCGATCACATAGACATCGACGGGGACGATCTTGTCCACACCTTGTAAGACCGAATAGGTATTGAAGGGGCCGCCGACGGAGGAGCAGGCCCCCATGGAGATGACCCACTTGGGGTCGGGCATCTGGTCGTAGATGCGGCGGACAACCGGCGCCATCTTCAGGGTCACGGTGCCGGCGACGATCATCAGGTCGCTCTGGCGCGGGCTGGGACGGAAGACCTCGCTGCCGAACCGGGCGATATCGAAGCGCGAGGTGGAGGAGGCGATCATTTCGATGGCGCAGCAGGCCAGGCCGAAGGTCATGGGCCAAATGGCCGATTTACGCGCCCAGTTGAAGACGTAATCAACCGTGGTGACCAGGAAGTTCTTTTCGAAGCGGTTTTCGATCCAGGACATGGACAGGCCTCGGGTTCGGAAATACTACTCCCGATTGTCCCTTTGTGCTGCACAAATGGTATGTGACCGGGGTCACAGGGGGGAATGACGGAAAACCATTTCTGATTTTCGATTTTTGATTTTCGATTGAGAAGAAAGCGGTCAGTGATCAGTGGTCAGTGATCAGGAGGTGTAACCCAGTCGCTTGGGTCGTGCCTGCTGAACACTGATTACTGATCACTGACCACTCGAATCACAGCTTCTCGTAGAATTCGCAGGCGGAGCAGGAGATGTAAATGCCGCCGGGGACGCCGCGGTCGCGGTCCTTCATGCGCTTCACGATGCGAGTCGGCTTGCCGCACTTGGGGCAATCGGTGCTCTTGCTGGTGTCCATTACTTTCTTACGATCTGCGGTCTTGGCGATCTTGGCCATGTTCGTACTCCAAAAATGTTAGGGAAATACTGCGAGATATCGACGAATTGATTTTACACTACGGGGACCGGTATTTCAGTTCGTCAGTATTTCAGTCGTTCAGCGCCGAGTATGTGGTCTGAGCGACTGAAATACTGACATACTGAAATACTGAGACACGAATAACTCTCGCGAGAGCTGAGCCCATGCCCCTGAAGCATTTCCGCTGGTCCGAAGTCGAACACGAGCAGATGAAGCCCGATCTCGCCCGGCAGTTGGTGGTCGGAGACGAGTTGATGCTGGCTCGTGTGCTGCTGAAAAAGGGCTGCATAGTGCCCGAGCACAGCCACGTCAACGAGCAACTCACCTACATCCTCGAGGGCGTGTTGCGGTTCTGGATTGATGGGAAGGTAATCGACGTGAAGGCCGGTGAGGTGCTGTGCATCCCGTCGAACCTGCCGCACAAGGCCGAGGCGCTGGAAGACACGGTGGACCTGGATGTGTTTTATCCGCCGCGGCAGGATTGGCTGAACAAAACCGACGCGTACTTGCGCGCCGAGACCAAGCGCCCGCCGGCATAATCAGCGCGTCATCGACGGCGCGGGCGTGTCGTAAATTTTCATAATCGAGAAGACGAGCGACTGCGCGTTCACGCCTTCCATGTTGACCATGACCGCGGCGGCGAAGTGGCGCGAGGGTACGGCCATCATCGCGGTGCTGGTTCCCTGCTGGCTGCCGGAATGGCCGACGAGGTGGACGCCATCGACGTCGAGCACGCCAAAACCCATGCCGTAATGGGTGAGTTTGCCGTCGGTGGTGGATTGCGACGTCCACATGCGGGCGAGCGTCGCCGGCTTGACGATCCGGTCGTTCATCATTGCCAGTTGGAAGCGGACAAGGTCCTCAGCGGTGGAGACGTAACCGCCGCCGGGAAGCTTGTAGCTGGAGTCCATGAGCCCGGCATTTTCCACCCTGCCCTGCACTTTCTGGTAGCCGCGGGCCCGGTGCGGGACGATCGAGTACACGTCGTCGATGAAGGTGTGCTTCATGCCGGCCGGTCGCAGGACATGCTGGGCGACGTAGTCGGCGAATTTTTCGCCCGAGGAGCCTTCAATCACGCACCCAACGACGGTGAATCCATACGTGGTGTAGGAATACTTGGTGCCCGGTTCGAAGAGCAGAGGATCGTTGCCGAAGATTTCAAAGGCTTCGCTCATACTGACGTAATGCTTGGTGCTGGCGATCTCATCGCCGCGGTAATGGCGAATGCCCGAGAGGTGTCCGAGGAGCTCGCGGGTGGTGATGACCCAGGGTTTCTGCGGAAACGTGGGGCAGTACTTTTGTATGGGAAGATCGAGTTCAAGTTTGCCGGCGTCGACCAGGGTCAGCGCGGCGGCGGCGGCCATGGGCTTGGCGATGGAGCCGGTACGAATGAGGGTTTCGGGCGTGGCGCGCACTTCGTTCTCGATGTCGGCGATGCCAAACGCCTTCGAGTAGGTAAGTTTTCCGTTCACAGCGACGGCCACGGTGACCGCAGGTGCCAGCGTGTTGGACTGGAATTGGCGAACGGCGGCGTCCACCCGGCCGACGGTGTCGAGCGGCTCCTGCGCGAACGCGGCGCAGACCAGGAGCAGGAATACAACGATATGACGCAGGTGTTTCATGGCGCACGGAGCTTAAATCATCTTGAGCAGCGACAGGAAGCAGGAATTGCGGAAGCAGCTTTTAGCTGTTAGCTTTTAGCTCTTAGCTGGCGGCAATGTTGGGTTTTCGGGTTGCGAACACGCCAATGAGGCTGAAAACATAAGGTCCCACGGCGCGGATTAACGTCCTCGCTCGGGATGATAAGCCAACCGCAGCTAAAGGCTAAGAGCTGAACGCTAAAAGCTATGTCTTTAAAATTTCGTGGTGTTGATTTCATCCAGTTCGATTCGCTGTTGTCGGCCGACGAGTTGCTCGTGCGCGATAACACGCGCAAGTTCGTAGAGGAAAACCTGATCCCGATCATCGAGGAATGCAACCGCGAGGGAAAATTCCCGCGGCACCTGGTGAAACCCATGGGCGAACTGGGATTTTTCGGACCCACGCTCAAGGGCTACGGCAGCGCCGAGTTGAACAACGTGGAGTACGGACTGATCATGCAGGAACTGGAGCGCGGCGATAGCGGGCTGCGCTCGTTCGCCAGCGTGCAGTCCGGGCTGGTGATGTATCCGATCTACGCCTTCGGAAGCGACGAGCAAAAAGAGAAATGGCTGCCTGGCTTGCGCGCGGGCGAGAAGATCGGCTGCTTCGGATTGACCGAGCCGGACGCGGGATCGAACCCGGGGGCGATGCGGACACGCGCGCGGCGCGAGGGCGACAGTTATATCCTGAACGGCGAGAAGATGTGGATCACTTCCGGATCAATCGCCGAGGTGGCGGTGGTCTGGGCAAAGAGCGACGAACACGGCGGGTCAGTACGCGGATTCCTGGTAGAAACCGACCGGCCCGGATTTCGTGCGGCCGATGTTCACGGGAAATGGTCGCTACGGGCGAGCGTGACTTCCAGCCTCTCGATGCAGGACGTAAAGATCCCGGCGTCGAACCTGCTGCCGAAAACCGACGGGCTGAAATCGGCGCTGATGTGCCTGAACCAGGCGCGGTACGGCATTGCGTGGGGCGCGGTGGGCGCGGCGATGGCGTGCTATGACACGGCGCTGCAGTACGCGCAATTCCGCAAGCAGTTCCGCGATCAGCCAATCGCATCGCATCAACTGGTGCAGGAAAAGCTGGTGTGGATGATCAACGAGATCACCAAGGCGCAACTGCTGATCCTGCAAGTCGGGCGCCTCAAGGACCAGGGCAAGGTGCAGCACCAGCACATCTCAATGGCGAAGCGAAACAATGTGTGGATGGCGCTGGAGTGCGCGCGCATGGCGCGCGATATCCTGGGCGCGAACGGGATTGCCGACGAATATCCGGTGTTCCGGCACATGGCGAACCTGGAGTCGGTGAAGACGTACGAGGGCACGCACGACGTGCACACGCTGATCGTGGGTCATAACATCACGGGGATTGACGCGTTTTAAGTTTCTCAGTATGTCAGTAGATCAGTATCTCAGTAGGTCAGTAGGTCAGTGTTTAAGTAGTCAAGAGCCGAGGTACTGACCTACTGAAATACTGAGATACTGAAACACTGAAGAACGAGTTCCATGCTGACCATCCGGCAGGCCCGAGACACCGATTGCGACGCGATCTGCGCCATCCAGCGCGCGGCCATTGTTCGCCATTACAGCCGCACGCTCGGTGAGGAGGTCGCGCGCGCCCGCGCGGAAAGCGTGGATGCCGCCGCTCTCGAACGCAGCATCGAAGCCGGCACGGTGATCGTCGCGGAAGAAATTGGCACGCTTCTCGGATTTGCGCAATTCAATGGCGCAACGGCCGAGATCGAGCTTTCGTGCAATGCGGACGCCGAAACGCGCGCCATTCCCGCGGCGCTATTGGCGGTCATCGAAACCGAAGCCCGCTCGCGCGGCCTGAAGGCGCTGAAAGTCCGCGCCATGACCGGGACCGAATCCATGTACATTTC
>JBOGLI010000650.1:0-2360 GCA_050746165.1 Terriglobales bacterium
ACCACGTTCTGCACGCCCTCGATTTTCTTCACCCTGGATTCTGCGTCCGACTTGAGCGTCGGGTTGGTGACGGCACCCATCAAAGTGACGGTGTTGCCATTGACCTCATACTTGAGGTCGTCGAAGACGCTGTAGTAAGGCAGCATAAGGAGCTCGTGGAGCACCTCGCGCTGAATGCGCTGCTGCGGGTCGGTGCCACCGAGGACCTCGCGGCCGTTCTGGGTCGATTCCGTGGCCTGGTTCTGCTGGTTCTGGTGGTTCTGGTCATTGCTGGTATTCTGGGCGGCCGCAACGCCCACCATCAGCCCTGCCATCAAAAGGGCAATTAGAGTCTTGCGCATAGACGTTCTCCAATCCGGTCTGACAGTTACGATGCGTTCATAAATGGGCAGGTGGGCCGGGTAAAAGCATGACGAGGCGCGAGTTCGACGAAATTGTGGCAGAGACGCTGGATTCGCTACCGGCGGAATTCCGGGACCGGCTGGAGAATGTAGCCGTCGTGGTGCAGGATGCGCCGCCAACACAGCAGAGTCCGCGTACTCCGCGGCCGCACGACGTAGGTTCCGGGCGCAAGCTGCTGCTGGGTATCTTTGAAGGAATTCCGCGAACGCAACAAAGCGTATTCGCGCTGCCGATTGGGCCGGCGCGCATCGTGCTGTTTCAGGAAAACATCGAGGCCGTGTGCCGCAGCGAGGCGGAGATCCGGCGACAGATCCGGCTGACGGTGATCCACGAGATCGGCCACTACTTTGGAATGAGCGAAGAGCAGTTGCGGGACGTGTGAAGATGGGCTCCGGGCTGCGGGCTGCGGGCACGGAGAACCCGAACCATTTTGTTTGTTGTTGTTCCTCCGGGCCCCGTGTCACTTGTCCTGTCCCTAAGATTGCGAGACGCCGCCGATGGTCATCTCGGTGGCCGGTTCTCCACCCGCCATACCTTGCGCGAGGATGAGTTCCCGAGCTTCGGCGCGGATTGCGGGCAGCTTGGAGGCGAAGAGCGCTGAGCCGCAGAGGCAGGCGAAGCCTCCGATGGCGAGGGTCCAGGGCGCGCCGATCTTCTGGGCGACGGCGCCGGCGAAGAATGCGCCAAAGGGCGCCATTCCCATGAACATCATCGAGTAGAGAGCGATGACGCGGCCGCGTAGCTGGTCGGGAACCATGGCCTGGAGCAGGGTGTTGGTCGAGGCCATCTGGATCATCATCGAGAGGCCGACGGGAATCAGGAAGAGAATCGAAAGATAGTAGGTGCGCGAGAAGGAGAACGCGATCAGAGCGGCGCCGAAGGTCGCGGAGGTGACAGCCACCCACTTGCTCAGGCCCTTCAGGCCGCGCTTGGAGGCCAGTGCGAGGGCGCCGATCAGGGCGCCGACACCGGTTGCGCCCATGAGAATGCCGAGGGCGCGCGCGCCACCGTGGAGGATTTGGGCAGCAAAGATCGGCATCAACACCGAGTACGGCATTCCCACCAGGCTGACCAGTCCGACCAGCAGAAGCAAGGCGCGAACTGGCGCAGTATGGCGCGCGAAGCGGAAGCCCTCGACGATGTTCTCGAGCGTGGATTTAGGCGAGGGGGAGAACTCCGGCTTGCGGACCTTCATCAGCAGCAGGCCGGCGATGACGGCGATAAAGCTAATGGAATTGGCGGCGAAGCACCAGCCCTCACCGATTTTCGCGACCAGAATTCCGGCAATGGCAGGACCGATGATGCGCGCGCCGTTGAACATGGAAGAGTTCAGCGCGATAGCGTTCATCAGGTCTTCCTTGCCGACCATGTCCATGAGGAAGGCCTGGCGGGCAGGGATGTCGAAGGCGTTGACGACGCCGAGTCCTGCAGCGAGCACGAACAGGTGCCAGATGTGAACGCGATGGCTGAGCGTCAGAAAGGCAAGAATGCCGGCCAAGACCATGGAGCAGGCCTGGGTAGCGATGATCAGGCGATGGCGATTGTAGCGGTCGGCGACGGTGCCCCCGATGGGGGAGATCAGGAAGACCGGAATCTGCGAGGCGAAGGCCATGGTGCCAAGCAGGAGAGAGGAGCCGGTGAGCCGGTAAACGAGCCAGGACTCGGCAATCAGGTCCATCCAGGTGCCGGTGAGGGAGATCAGCTGTCCGCCGAAGAAGAGCCGGAAATTGCGATGCCGCAGCGAGCGCACCATGAGAGCAACGCGGCCCTGTTCCTGGGCGGGAGTCGATGCTGACGGTGGGGTGCGGTTGCTGGCAGACATTCGGAAGTTGGATGCAAATCAGAGAAGCATCAATTCTACAGACAGGCGGCACACACTCCGCGCAATAACCGAACGGCAAGCACGAACCAGCCGTAATCACCCGGGGATTAGACACAGAGGACGCAGGGGACACAGA
>JBOGLI010000651.1:0-2629 GCA_050746165.1 Terriglobales bacterium
AAATGGGCGATTCCCACGTTGGCCTGCAGGCCCGGCTCATGTCGCAGGCCCTCCGCAAGCTTACGGGAACGGTCGCGAAGTCGCGTACCTGCCTCATCTTCATCAACCAGATTCGCGAAAAGATCGGCGTGATGTTCGGCAATCCGGAGACCACCACCGGCGGACGCGCGCTTAAGTTCTACTCATCGGTGCGCATCGACATCCGCCGCATCGCAGCTATCAAAGATGGCGACGTCATGGTCGGCTCGCGCACGAAAGTGAAAGTCGTGAAGAACAAGGTCGCCGCGCCCTTCCGCGAGGCCGAGTTCGACATCATGTACGGCGAGGGAATTTCTCGCGAGGGCGACATGCTCGACCTGGCGGCGAACAACAACATCGTCGAGAAGTCCGGATCGTGGTTCAGCTACAAAACCGAGCGCATCGGCCAGGGTCGCGAAAATGCCAAGCAGTTCCTGAAAGACAATAAGGACATCGCGCAGAAGATCGAGGCCGAAGTTCGCAAGACGCTGGGCATTGGCGCGCCGGGCGAGCCGAAGGCCGAGGCCGCCGCCGTGCCGGGCAACGGACACGCCGCGCCCGTACCCCCGGTGGTCGCCGCCGCCCGGGCAATGAACGCGCCGCGAAAGTAAGTTCACCACTGAGACACGGAGAAGCGCTTATTCCTCTGTGTTTCCGTGTCTCCGTGGTAAATGAAGTTTTCACATGAGTGGCAAACTCGAACCCGTAGCTCGCGTTGTGGGTTTCACGGAGACGTCACTGCGGGTAACTCTCGCCGACGGCAGGGAACTCCGAGTGCCGCTTTCCTGGTTTCCGCGGCTTGTATCTGCTTCAAACGCGCAGAGAGCACACTGGCAACTGATCGGCGGCGGTATCGGCATTCACTGGCCCGATATTGACGAGGACATTTCAGTCGAGAATCTCCTCGCGCCCCGATCCTAGACCCCGCTGCGCCGCCCGGGCGATGAACGCACCGCGAAAGTAACTTTCACCCGGAGACACGAAAACACGGAGGACACTGATTTCCTCAGTGACTCCGTGGCTCCGTAGCGAATCTTCGTGCGCGCGAGTTCCGCGATTCGTCTGGCATTTCGCTGCACTGAAATCAGTGATATCATTGCTGGCATGGCTTCCATTACCATCCGCCGTTTAGATGACCGGACGAAGGCCAGCCTGCGCATGCGCGCGGCCCTCCATGGCCGCTCCATGGAGGCGGAAGCCCGCGAGATATTGCGTGCTGCAGTCGGCAAAACCAGTAAACCGGGCGAAAACCTTGCGGAAAGCATCCATCGCAGGTTTGCCGCGCTGGGCGGCGTCGATCTCGAATTGCCACGGCGAGAGCCAATGCGAGAGCCGCCGAACTTCCGCGAATGATCATCGTGGACACGAACGTGTTGTCCGAGTTGATGCGGGTCCCACCGGCGACCGCGGTTATGGACTGGTTTGCGGCGCAGCACGCGACCTCGTTGTACACGACTGCGATCTCGGAAGCGGAAATTTATTACGGAATTGAGTTGCTTCCGAAAGGCCGCCGGCGCGAGCAACTCCGCAAAGCGGCGGATTCGATGTTCGCCGAAGATTTCGCGAATCGAGTCCTTGGATTCGACAGCGACGCCGCGCGCGCCTTTTCCACGATCGCAGCGTTGCGTAGGTCTGCCGGGCGACCGATCAGTTATGCCGACGCCCAGATTCTCGCGATTGCCCGCTCCCACAGTGCGAAGGTAGCGACCAGAAACACGGCCGATTTCGAGGGTTGCGGCGTCGACCTCCTCGACCCTTGGCGCCGTACTTAACGCAAGCAGCGGATGCGCTCCTTTCTTGTTTCCGTGCCTCCGTGGCGAAGCACTCCATCGCACTACGGCCTGCCGGTTCGTTAATTGCTCATAAAAATAAGTCGGTGCCCCTTTGACGAACGCCTCCGGGTGTAAACTTTCGTCCCACGTGGGGTGGGCCCGTTCCGCCGTTTTGTACGTCCTCAATCCCTTTTCCAGTTAAGGAGGACCCGTGGCTACGCAACCGAGGCAAGAACCGACTCCCGCTCTCGACATGAAAAAGGTCGAGAACTTCCTGCACAAATTCGTCAACGACCTTGGCGCCGGCATGTGCGCCGCTCTCACCCTCGCGGGCGAAAAGCTTGGGCTCTACAAGGCGCTCGCCGATGCCGGCCCCATCACGCCCGCAGAACTCGCCTCCCGCACCAGCACCGATGAGCGCTACGTGCGCGAGTGGCTGTGCGCGCAGGCGGCCAATGGCTACGTGGAATACGACGCCAAGACCGGCAAGTTTTTCTTCCCCGCCGAGCATGCGCTGCTGCTCGCCAATGAAGACGGTCCGGCGTATATCCCTGGCGCGTTCCACCTGCTCAGTTCCATGTTCCGCGACGAGCACAAGATCAGCGAAGCGTTCCGTTCCGGCGATGGCGTCGGCTGGCACGAACACCACGCTTCCCTCTTCGAAGGCACCGAGAAGTTCTTCCGCCCGACCTACCTGCACAACCTGACGGCGCAGTGGATCCCGGCGCTACACGGCGTAGAAGAGAAGCTGAAGGCGGGCGCGGCCGTCGCCGACGTCGGTTGCGGACACGGCGCTTCAGCCATTGTCATGGCGCAGACCTATCCGAACTGCTCCATCT
>JBOGLI010000652.1:0-2713 GCA_050746165.1 Terriglobales bacterium
CGGCGTGCAGAGCGGCCTCATCGCGCACAGCCAGGGAGATATCGAGTACCTCAAGCACCGTGGCGACCGCAATATCTTCGAGTTCTCGCTCGACAAGGGCGGCAAGCCCCAACCGGTGGGGACGGTCAGCCTGCAACTCAAGAAGGTGGATGCGAAGAAGGGCAAGTACACGATCAACGTCATGGCCGACGACCGTACCATCGAGAAGAAAGACCGCACGGTGTTCGAGCCGCTCCAGTTCTATACCGGACGGGATCGTTCGTTGTATGAGGTCGTGGTGATCGCGGCGACGAAAAAGGGCGTGACGGGCTACCTGAGTACTCCTAAGAACGTGCCCTCGAGCGCAGGTCTGAACCAGCCGCAGTAAGGGTGCGCGGCTAGGCGGCATCACATCTGTCAAACGCGGGCAGATGTGTGCCACTGTGAGGCTTCAATCTCAGGAGTACGCCTCAGCCGCTCACAGGCTGCGTTTAGCAGTTTGCACTTGATGAGCTTGAACGTGGCCAGGGCGGCGAAGCACCGAGAACGTGGTGAGCAGTATCGCGAGCACCAAGCCAACCACAACCTGCGGATTGCTCCGCATCGGAAATAGCGTCGTAATCCACAGCATCAGGGCCATCAGCACAAGGTTCGCCACCAGCGATACCATGTGGACGCCCTTTGCGACAGGTCCGTACGCCACCCGGAGAAGATTCAGCGCCCCAATTAAAATCATGAGCAGACCGCCAGTGACGAACCAAACGGCGTTGACATCGAGGTTAGGATGTACCGTCCGCGTCAACAATATGTGAGTGAGGCCGAACGCGATCAGTAGCCAGCCAACGATAATGTCGAGTTTCCTCATAGTTGACTCCAGAACTCCCCACAATCAGGACGGCTAGTTTGCGTCAGTTGTTGGCCGGCGGCAATGGGTAAACACGAAATCTCCTGGCACTCGACTGGTCACTCTCCCGGTCACCGGGATTCCCGTACACTCCTCGCCAGAGGAAACCCGCATGGCGCCAAGTGCATGGATCCTGCTCCAGATTGCCTTCCGCACCTCGATCATCTACATGCTCGTCCTGCTCGGCGTCCGCTTGAGCGGCAAGCGCGAGGTCGGCCAGATGACTCCGTTCGATCTCACGCTCCTCTTGCTGCTCAGCAACTCCGTGCAGAACGCCATGACCGGGGGCGACAACACGCTGGCCGGCGGAGCCGTTGCCGCCGCCGCGCTTCTTATCCTGAATTACGGAGTTGCTGAATTGAGCGGGGCCAATCGTCGTTTCCGGAAGGCGATCCAGGGGTCGCCCAGCCTGCTCGTTCATGACGGCGAAATCCTCATGCCCCACATGGCGAGCGAGCATGTCACGGTAGATGAACTCCAGCGTGCCCTCCGCGAACACGGCATCAGCACCGTCCAGGACGTCGCCCTCGCCGTCCTCGAGGTCGATGGCTCCATCAGCATCCTCAAGTACGACGACGTGCCCCAAGTCCACTCTCATCACCGCATGAAGTTCTTGCAGAGGAAACAATAGAGCTCAACGCTCAGTGCTGAGCAACACAGTCGGTCAGTGTTTCAGTCGCTAAGTCACCGAAATTCGGGAATGACTGACTGAACGACTGATGGACGGTTTTCCTCAGCACTCAGCACCAAGCACTCAGCACTATTTCTTCAACACGATCGCCGGCTGGTCGTACGGCTGCACCGTGACCGTCAGCGACTGCCGCCCGTCAAACACGTCTTTCGTGATCGGATAGCTGAAGATGACCGTTCCGATGCCGCTCGCACCCTTCGCCACCTGCGTGTCCTGGATGATCGGCGGCTTGGAGTTCTCTTTCAAGCTGGGGAATGCCTCGTAGTAGCGCGCGTAGTCCGAAGCGTTGGCGGCGTCGTCGGTAAACTCGCCCTTGGCCGTTTCCAGCGTGCTCTTAACGTTACGGATGTAAAGCATGTGGTCGGTCGCGTTCTTGAAGTGAACGGTAACGGCGACCATGGTGCTGTCGCCGGGAATGCTGACCGCCGTGATCTGATCGATGGCGCCGACCGCCGGTGGCTTCGATCGATTGAAATACCCGACGAACGCGACTGCTGCCGCGACGATCACTAGCGCGATCACCACCGGTTGCCAGCCCGGCATTGTCCACTTGGCGCGATCGAATTCCTCGCCCATGGGGACGTGCGCCGGGTCGTACTCTTGCGCTTTCTTCTTTGCCGCTGGAGGCGGCGCAACCGAAGGCGGCGTTCCTGTACTTGCGGCGGGCGTAGTCGGCGGCACGGCGGGACTGTCGTTCTCAGCCATGAAAACCTCGATTCTGAGATGCGGAAAACGGGCACCGGGCGTTCGGCGCTGGGCTTCGGGCGGCGACAACTGGGTAACGGATCGCAGAAATACGAAAGCCGAAAGCCGAGAGCCGAAAGCCCAACGCCCAACGCCCGAAGCCCTCTTTACCATTCCTTCTTCATCGCCTGCGCGAAGCGGTCCGCCGGCAGGCAATTGAGCACGTCGTCCTTTGTCAGCCATGCACGCCGCGCTTGCAACACGCCGTATTTTATCTTCTCCAGGTGCGACGTATGGTGCGAGTCGGTGTTGATCACGATCTTGATCCCGCGCTCCTTTGCCATGCGCAGGTGCCGGTCGCATAAATCCAGACGGTCGGGATAGGCGTTCAACTCCATCGCCACTTTCTTCTTCGCCGCCGCATTCAGCACTGCCTCGACGTCATACTGGTACGC
>JBOGLI010000653.1:0-6581 GCA_050746165.1 Terriglobales bacterium
GCTCACTTCTGATCCGAGGTGGAGGTCGGAAATCAGGATCGTGTCGGCTATCACAGGCTCCATGCCTGTATTGGACGACACTATCGATGAATGCCTGTTTACAGTTGCATGAAAATCAGTGCAAAAGGAATACGCGGAGTAACCCTTCAGGCGTGCTGCACTTCCCGATCGGCGCGGGATTTCACGGCGAGGATCTGCTGGAAGATGTCCGGCACCTCGAATACGGCGCGATTGCGCACCTGTGCCGCGTTCTGGCGGAAGACGGGATCGCTGAGAACGTCGCCAACGGCGCGGTTGATGTCGCCAAAGCTTCTGACGACCACGCCCAGCCGCTCGTTCCGCACCCACTCGGCGTTGTAGCGCTCCTGCGGCAGCGTTTTCATATTCGATTCCACAATCACCGGCAGCCCGCACGCCAGCGCCTCGCTCACCGATCCCGGTCCCGGCTTGCCGACAAAGAAATCCGAGAGCCGCATGTAATACGGCACTTCGCGCGTGAACCCCTCGACCACGAATGGATAACGGCTGCTCCGCCCCCGTAATTTTTGCGCGACCTTTTCATTGCGGCCGCAGATGAAGATCATTTGCAGCTCGAGCCGCGAATGTTCCAGCCGCTCCGCAATCTCCACCATCGCCGGACCGCCGCCGCCACCGAACAGGACCAGTCCGGTGGGCAGGTCGGGCTTGAGCCCGAGGCGCACGCGCTCCGCCGCGCGCTCCCGCTCAAATGGCTCGTAGAAGCGAGGGTGCAACACCATGCCGGAGGTGCGGAAAACGTGATCGTCGGCGTGGCCGATCTTTTTCGCCTGCGCCACCGCCCGCTCGCTCCCGCACACCACGTACTCGGACTCGCGCTCGATCCAGAAATGTGGCGGGGTGTCGGCGATATCGGTAATCACCGTGACGTAGGCCGAGTCGGGCAGCGCGGTCCGAACGCTCTCGGCAAGCTCGCGGTTGAAGTTCGGGATTACCGACACCACCATGTCGGCCGGATGCGCGCGCCAGTATTCCGTCAGCGATTGGACGACTTTGCGGTGGTACAGACGGATGATGCCGTGCAGCACTTTCAATCCCTGCGTCGCGCCAAAGGTCAGTCCCGTGCCCACGTACTGCGTGTACGCGTCGGCGAAGGAGACGCCGGTCAGCTTTTGTACGGGATCGTGCTCCTGCAGGATCTGCTGGAAATCGACGCGGGTAATTTCCCAAGGCCTTCGCTGCATGCGAATGGCTTCGGAAATCGCCTCCATCGCGGCGCGATGACCGCCACCAGCTTCGAAATAGACGATGGTGACTCGCTTCATCGCAGTCCGCTAGCAAACGGCGGCAAACGATTCCTTTACCCGCTCCGCCAGGTCGGCGTGGTACTTCGGCAGCACCGAGTGCGCTCCCAATTTGTAGAAATACTCTTCCTCGAAGGGATGGCGCTCCGGCCCGTTCAGGACAATGCGCTGCACGCGCGAATCTCCCATCAGGCGCAGGATCTCGCCGGCATCGATTTCCGGCGGACGGTGCCCGATGATCACCAGGTCGTACTCCTGCTCGATAAAGTAGCGATGAAAGGCGTCGGAATGCCAGGCCAGGGTCGTGTCGAACCCCGCGGTTTCCAGCGCGTGCTCCAACCGCAGCAGAACCTCTTCGTGCTGATCGACGATCAGGATCTTCCAGCGGTGCGTCATTGCCTTCTCCTAACGACAACGACAGCCCGGCCAGGTTCGGCCGTGGCCATCGTTGCTAGTCAAGCAATGACCAGAAAGTAGCAGGCAGGTATGACTGCGAAGTAAACGTCAAATGAAAATATGATGAATACGGCGGGAGGCCGATTAGCGCTTCTGCGTTGCCGAAATTGCCTCTTCCAGCGTTGCGCAGACCGGAAAGATGCCCGTTACCTTGGTGATTTCGAGCACCTTCTTCACCCGTTCGACTACCACCACCGCCATCGTGCCGCCCCGGTTCTGCCGTGACACGTGCGCGTTCACGAACGATCCAATCGCGCTGGAATCGGCATACGGCACGCCCGACAGGTCCAACACCAACCGCGGCGCCGCCGCTTCCGCGCGCCATGCATCCTGGAACGGAAATAAATGGGAAATGGTCAGCGGCCCTTCGACCGAAATGATCCGCACCTCGTCCTTATCCCACACGCGGATGACAGGCGGGGCGGACTGCGCGCCGGTATTCGACATGGCGGGCATCCTAGCAGCGGATTATTACAGGAATGTGAATTTGCACTGCTACCCGATCGCACGCCTCGGACGAGAAGAGCCGTGCTGGGTATTTCGTATTTCGTATTCCGTGTCCGCAAACGCCGTCATCGTGTTTAGCCCGCCGTCGGCGTTGTCGAAATCCGCAAAACGGAATACGAGATACGAAATACGGAACACGAGACGACACCGTCAATCGTGACTGAATTCCAGAAGCGTCCCTACGCCGCCTTCTTCTTCCGGCTCTCCTCCACCGCGCGCACCGCCGCCTCGCGTCCCTTGCGTGCCAGCACTTTGTAACCGACTCCCTGCACGTGCTGGTAATTGACGAAAAACTTTTCGATCTGCTCCACCACCGCGTCGTTGAGGTCGGTCACGTCGTGCACGTCGGCGTAGAGATCCGATGTCGTCGCGACAGCGAGCACGCGATCGTTGCGGTAACGCTCGCCTTCGTTCGTCTCCTCCGCCTCGATCACACCGATCAGCCTGCATTCCACGACGCAGCCGGCAAACGCGGGCTCTTCCATCAGTACGAGCACGTCGAGCGGGTCGCCGTCTTCCGCTTTCGTTCCGGGAACGAAGCCGAAATCGTAGGGAAACTGCATTCCCTGCGGCAACACCTTGCTCAACCGGAACTGCCGCTTGTCTTCTTTGTAACTGAACTTATTGCGGCTGCCCTTTGGCGTTTCGATCACGACATCCAGCACCGCAGCGTCGTCGTTGGTTCGCTTGTTCTTTCCCATATCGCGCGATTGGATGTCGTCGTCCGCCGCCGGTTTGCATGGCCAAGCTGTATCAGAGCACGGCTTCAGCCGCCGCCTCGACTAGCCAATCGTCAATCGCCAATCGACAATCGGAAATGAATTCCGGCTCTCGCTTAGAATGCATCCATGTCTTCTCCCACGCTCGCCCCACGTCGTTCGCGGGGCTGGTTTGTCTTGAAGATCGTCGGCATCGTCGCGCTCGTGCTGCTTGTCGCAGCCGGATCCACCGTCCTATGGTTCGACGTTCTCGCCCATCGCGCCCTCCCGCAGCTTGACGGCACCGTGCATGTCGCCGGCTTGAGCGCGCCGGTGACCGTCATTCGCGACCAGCAAGGCGTTCCGCACATTACTGCCGCCAACATGCAGGACCTGCTCTTTGCCCAGGGATTCGTCACCGCCCAGGACCGCTTCTGGGAGATGGACATGACCCGCCGTTACGGCAACGGAGATCTCGCCGAGATTCTTGGATCCGCGTACGTGGAGAGCGATCGCGTGCAAAGAATTCTTGGACTGCGGGAGGTCGCGAAACGTGCGGCGACCGAAATGTCACCCGTGGAGCGCGCGCTCGCCGACGCCTATGCGCGCGGCGTCAACGCTTACCTCGACTCTGCGGGAGGTCGGCTGCCGATGGAGTTCCGCCTCCTGCATTACGTGCCAAGCCCGTGGACCGTCGAGGACTCGCTCGTCTGCGGCGCCACCTTTAGCGAGATGCTCAACCTCGGTTATGCGAACTACATGATCACGCGCGAGCGCGTCGAGAGCAAAGTGCCGCCTGAAATCGCTGCCGATCTTTATCCGACGTCCTCCTGGCGCGACCATCCTCCGATGCAAACAGAGGCCGCCATCCAGGTCGAGCCCGAACTTCCCGATCCGGACGTGCTGCAGAGAAAACTCGAGCGCGAGGAGCGGAAGACGAAAAAGCCGGGTATCGGTTCTCGGCCCTCGGCTCTCGGCTCTCGGGACTTGCAATCAAGTCCCACGCCATCCAAATCGGAAATCAGAAATCAGAAATCAGAAATGGTTTTGGTGTTTCCCGAAGTCCGAAAGCCGTTCCCCGACAGCCGACGGCCGCTAGCCGAGAGCCCTTTCGTTCCCGGCTCCAACAACTGGGTCGTCTCCGGCGCCCACACCGCCACCGGAAAGCCGCTCCTCTCCAACGACATGCACCTCCAGCACCACATTCCCAACGTCTGGTACGAGGTGCAGCTCACTGCGGGTGATTTCGACGTCGCCGGCGTCTCCGCGCCCGGCATTCCCTTCGTCATCGAGGGACACAACCGCCGCGTCGCCTGGGGATTTACCAATCTCAACCCGGCTTCCATGGACGTGTACGTTGAAACCTTTAACGCCAAAGGTGAGTACCAGACTCCCTCCGGATGGCAGAAGCCCCAGTCTCGCCACGAAGTCATCAATGTCAAAGGCGCCGCGCCGGTTGAGTTCGACGTGCTCAGCACCCGTCACGGTCCCATCGTCTCCAGCATCGCTCCAGGCGGTGACTCGCGCCCACTCGCGTTGCGCTGGGTGCTCTACGAACCGCATGCGCTGGCGGTCGACGTATTTCATGAAATCGATTCCACTTCTGACTGGACTTCCTTCCGCCAGGCGCTCTCGCATTTCGCGACGCCCGGCCAGAACGTCGTTTACGCCGACGTCGACGGCCACATCGGATATCAAGCGACCGGTTGGGTTCCAGTTCGCAAGAAAGGTGACGCCACACGTCCGGTCCCCGGAAATACCGACGAGTATGAGTGGAACGGCTATCTCACTCTCGACCAGATGCCGCACGTCTTCGACCCCGAGTCCGGCATCATCGCCACGGCCAACAACAAGATCGTTCCCGACGGCTACCCCTACCTGGTCGGCAATGATTGGTTCGCTCCTATGCGGGTGGACCGCATCTATCGCGTACTGCACCAGAACAAGAAGTTCTCCGCCGCTGACATGCTCGCCCTCCAGACCGACATTTATTCTTCGTTCGACCAGTTTCTCGCCAATCAGTTCGTGTACGCCGTGGACCACAGCACCAAGGCAACCGCGCGCGCCAAGGACGCCGCCAACGTGATGCGCGGCTGGGATGGCCGCGTCACCATCGATGCGGCGGCGCCTACTATCGCACTCTCGGCGCGCGTGAAGTTGGAGCGCATTCTGCTGCAATCGGTCTTGAGTGATGACTGGAAGCTGTACGGCGGCGGAATGCGCGAGGTCTGGCTGGAAAACACGGTCCTGCACAAACCCGCGCGTTGGCTTCCGAAACAGTACGCGAATTGGAACGACCTGCTCGCCGACGCCGTTGACAAGGGCACCAACGATCCCGCCGCCACCAAAAACATCGCCGACTGGAAGTGGGGAAAAGAAATGCCGTTGTACCTGCAGCACCCCGTCTTTGGCATGGTCCCACTGCTCGACCGCTGGAGCGGGCCGGGGCTGGTACCGCAGTCGGGCAACGGCAATACCGTCAAGCAGGTCGGCCGTACCTTCGGTCCCTCGCAGCGCTTCACCGCCGATTTGTCGGACCTCGATCGCTCGACCATGAACATCGTCACCGGCGAGGGCGGCAACCTGTTCAGCCCCTACTTCATGGACCAGTGGCAGGCATGGTATCGTGGCACGACCTATTCCCTGCCCTTCTCCAACACCGCTGTTTCCGCCGCCCGCGCGCACGACTTGCGGTTGGTTCCGTAATGGGAAACGCGCCCCTGTTCCACGTGGAACAAATGCCGCAAGCAAATCTGCTGCGTCTCGATTCCCCCGACGGCACCAATCGCCTCACGCGCGAGCGCGTTCGCGCCTTAACGTCAGCGATAGAAGGACTGCCGCCGCGGCCGCTGATCATCACCGGCAATGCGCATTTCTTCTCCGCCGGCGCCGACCTCGCCGAGATCGCCGCGCTCACCGGCCCCGCGGCCTACGAGTTCGCGCACATGGGCCAGACGTTGATGAATGCTATCGACCGATTTCCCGCCACCGTAGTCGCCGCGGTGTCGGGATACTGCATGGGCGGCGGGCTCGACCTGGCGCTTGCCTGCGACCTGCGCATCGCGCACCCGCACGCAATCTTCGGCCATCGCGGCGCGGCGCTTGGCCTGATCACTGGCTGGGGCGGCACGCAGCGCCTGCCGCGTCTGATCGGCCGGGCGCGCGCATTGGAGATGTTCATCTGTGCGGAAAAGCTGACTGCCGTTCGGGCATTGGACTTTGGTCTGGTAGATCAGATCAGCGACGATCCAGCGGCAGCGGCGCTTCAGCAACTAACAACCAGCAACTAGCAACAGCTCACGCTGCCTGCGCGTTTTCGAGGTAGGTATCGCGGCATTCGGCGCAGCAGAAGTGAATGGCGCCCGGATCGAGCACGCGCCGATCTTGCCAGCGGTCGAGGAAGTTGATACTGCGCCGCATCGGCGCCGACGCATTGGGCACGTCGTAGCCGATGATCCACGTTTCGGCATTGTCTTTCCTGCGCGGCTGCCCGCAGGTGTCGCAGGTGATGGTCACCATCCCCAAGCTCCGATCACGTCGGACAGTAGGATGCGGAAACTCGGACTCAGGCAGCGCGTGCTTTGGCCAGGTATCTGTCCTTGCATTCGACGCTGCAGAAGTGGATGGCGCCGAGCTCGGT
>JBOGLI010000654.1:0-1651 GCA_050746165.1 Terriglobales bacterium
CCGATCAGCTCCCACTGCTCGTTCCTTAACAGCTTCTGCCGGTTCTTCATGACAGAAGCTCAACCGTTTACCGCCTCCTTCGTAAGTACCTGATGTGAGGCCGAAACCATTTTTGCAACACGCTCTACTCATTACTTATTACTTGCTTCACACCTGATTTCGTAGTTCGCGGCGCAGCACTTTGCCCGAGGGATTGCGCGGGATTTGGGAGACGAAGCGGATTTCGCGCGGCTGCTTGTATCCGGCGAGACGCTCGGCGGCGAAACCACAGATCTCGCGCTGCGTCTTTTCGGTTTCGGGTACGCCCTCGCGCAGAACGACGAAAGCGCAAGGTACCTCACCTGCGTCGGCATCCGGCTTGGCGACCACGCCGGCGTCGCGCACCAGCGGACAATCCAGCAGGACGGATTCGACCTCGGCGGGCGCGATCGGCAGCCCCTTGTACTTGATCATCTCCTTACGTCGATCGACGATGTAGTAGAGTCCGAGCTCGTCGATGCGGGCGACGTCGCCGGAGTAATACCAGCCGTCGCGCAGCACGTCGGCGGTCGATTCGGGCGACTGCCAGTAGCCGCGCATGAACTGCGGCCCGCGCATCACCAATTCTCCGATTTCGCCGGGCGCGCTCTCCTCGCCTTGTTCATTCAGGATGCGGCAATCTGTCTTCGCCACCGGTCCGCCAATCGATGCGGGGCGGTAGAGCACACCTTCCTCGAAACCGACGTGCGTCACCGGCGACGCTTCCGTCATGCCATACCCCTGCACGACCTTGATCCCGGTCAGCCCGGTGAAGCGGCTGGCGACCTCGGGAGCAAGCGGCGCTGCGCCTGATTTCACCCAGCGCACATGATGGTTTTTCGGAAACGCTCCGGCCTCCGCCATCTGGGAGAAGACGTTGATCACCGGCGGAACGGCGGGGATGAAGTTGATCTCGCCGCTGCCGATGAGTTGCGCCGCGCGCTGCGGGTCGAAGCGGGCCATGAGGACGAGCGTGCCGCCGAGCATGAGAAACGGATTGAGGACCACGTTGAGCCCGTAGATGTGGTAGAGCGGCAGGAACAACAGCGCAGTTAGATTCTCGCTGAAGGGCGCGGTATTCGGGCCGGCAAGCTGGTAGACGTTCGCGACCAGGTTGTAGTGGCTCAGCCTCACGCCCTTGGGCAGGCCGGTGGTGCCGCTGGAGAAGGGAAGCGCCGCGAGCGTGACCTCGGACGGCTGAGCGGGTTGCGGCAGCGGCGAGGACGAGCCGCGCAGCAGGTCGGCAAACAAGTGTGTGCCGGGTGCGGCGGTGCGCGTCGAGTACACCCGCTGGAGAGCCGGCAGTCCGGAGAGATTCATGGTGGCGATGAGCGCGCCGTCGGTGATCAGCAGGCGCGCACCGGAATTTTCGAGCTGGTATCGGACCTCGCGCTCCTTGTAGCTGGTGTTCACGGGCGTCGGAATGGCGTCGGCGAGGGTGGCGGCGTGATAGGCAGCCGCGAACTCCCAGGAGTTCGGCAGGAAAATCGCGATGCGATCGCCGGGCGTAATTCCCGCACCGATAAAACCACGGGCCAGGTCTTCGACGATCTGACCGTAACGGGCGTAGGAGAGACGAGTTTCTCCGTCGATGATGGCGATCTTCTCGCCGAAACGCGCGCAGGCTTTGAGG
>JBOGLI010000655.1:0-5093 GCA_050746165.1 Terriglobales bacterium
CTGCTGATCAGCGGCCTGACCTTGGGTTCCATGGCTTGGCTGATGGTGTGGCACCTCACCGGTGGCGCCTGGGGCGTTCCCATCCGTCGCATTCTCGAGGCCGCCATCTGCACCATGCCCGTGATCATCGTCGGCTGGATCCCTATTGCTCTGGGCGTGCGCACCCTCTACAGCTGGACGAATCCCGAGATGCGCGCCATCGAAAAGCAGGCGCATGCCGCCACGCAATGGTTGAGCATTCCCGCCTGGCTCTTCCGTGGCGTCCTCTATCTAGTGATCTGGTCGGTGCTCGCGTGGCTGCTGATGCAGATTTCCAGCGAGCAAGACCGCCCGCCCGAGCGCTCCTTCGGCAGCCGCCTGCGTGGCTTGAGCGGGGTCGGCATCATCATTTACGCGTGGTCCGTGTCCTTTGCCGTCGTCGACATGGTCATGTCGCTCACTCCGCAATTTGCCTCGACCATCTACGGGCTCATCTTCCTCGTTGGACAGGGCCTGATCGCGATGTCCATGGTGGTAATCGTTAGCCACTGGTTGCGTGCCTACGAACCGATCCATAGCGTCATCCGTCCCGACAACTACCACGATTACGGCAAGCTGATGCTCGCCTTCACCATGCTTTGGGCTTACTTCAGCTTCTAGCAGTGGTTGATCACTTGGAGCGGCAACCTCCCCGACGAGGCTTTCTGGTATCTCGCAAGGATCCGCGGCTCGTGGGGATACGTGGCCTTCGCGCTCATCATCGGACATTTCGTCATTCCGTTCTGCCTCTTGCTGTCGCGGCCGCTGAAGCGCAATTCGTCGCGGCTGATCTGGGTGGCCGTGTGGATGGTGTTGATGCGCTACATCGACATTTACTGGAACGTGGAGCCGTCTTACCACAGCACCGCTTTCCATTGGTCGTGGCTCGACGCCGTCATGCCCATTGCGCTGGTGGCGTTGTGGTCGGCTTTCTTCTTCTGGCAGCTCGGACGGCGGCCGATGCTGGCTGAGTTCGACCCGCACGTTCCCGCATATCTGGAGGGGGCGCATGAGTAGCAAGGATCCGCGCGATGTCCACGGTGGCGATCTGCACCTGGAGCACGTCGAGCACCCCGAGACGTCGTACGACCACAGCGATCTTGGTTCGCGTGGAATTTTCGTATTCCTCATCGGCCTGGCGCTCACGGTCGCCCTGGTGCACGTGATCATCTATGGATTCATTCGCGCCTACGAGCACTACACGCCGTCGGGTGTCGAACGGACCTCCGCCATCGTCGAGCCCCAGGCGCAACTCGGCCCCAAGGGCGACCCGACCCTTCGTTTTCCAACGCCAGTCGTGCAGCCCGACCCTGTCGCCGATTTGAACAAGTTTCGCGAAGCCGAGGAGTTGGAATTGAACTCGGCCGGCTGGATCGACCAGCGTGCCGGCATCGTGCATATTCCGATCGAGCGCGCCATTGATCTCGTAGCGCAACGCGGATTGCCCGTGCGTCCGCAGCCGCCGCAAACGCAGGCTGCCGATTTCGGCAGCGGCGATGGTTCCGTAGCCGGCGCCGCCGGTGGCACTGAGCCGCGCGGCAATAAGTAAGGGCTCGTTGTATCTGGGCCCATGTATCAGGGCACGGCTTTAGCCGTGCCGCTTCGAAGGCCTTAATTGGCGGCTTTAGCCGCTGGCCGGGTTTGGACTGAAATGAAGATGTTGAAAGCAGCACTAAACACGATCGCCGTTACCGTCGCCTGTATCGTTTGCGGCGGCATGGCCCTTGCCCAGGGCATGGCGGGACCGGTGTACCAGGCGGCCACTCCGCCTCCGCAGATACTCACCAAGGTCGGCATCGACCAGAACCTCAATCACCAGGTTCCACTCGACCTCGCCTTCACCGACGAGTCCGGCCGCGCCGTCAAACTCCGCGACTATTTCGGCAGCAAGCCGGTAGTCCTGTCACTCGTTTATTACGAGTGCCCCATGCTTTGCACTGAAACGCTCAACGGCATGGTGAGCGCCTTCAAAGTTCTGAAATTCGAGCCGGGCAAAGAGTTCAACGTCGTTACCGTCAGCTTCAACTCGCACGAAACGCCGCAGCTCGCCGCCCAGAAGAAGGCCAACTACCTCCGGCAGTACGGACGTCCCGGCGCCGAGCAGGGCTGGCATTTCCTGATCGGCAGCCAGGCCTCCATCGATGCCCTCACCAACGCGGTCGGTTTCCATTACGCTTGGGACCAAACCACCCAGCAATTCGCGCATGCCACCGGCATCATGGTGCTCACGCCCGACGGCAAGATTGCCCAGTATTACTACGGCGTCGAGTACTCGCCGCGCGACTTGCGCCTCGGCATCGTTCAGGCTTCGAAGGGGCAGGTTGGCACCGTCGTCGACCAGGTGCTGCTCTACTGCTTCCATTACGACCCGCGCACCGGCAAGTACGGCGCCGTGATTACGCGCGTTTTGCAGGTGGCTGGTGTCGCCACCATCGTGTTCCTCGGGGGATTCATGTTCCTGATGTTCCGGCTCGAACCCAAGTACGACGACAAGCGTCGCGCGGGAGGGAAACGCTAAATGGGCGAGAACTTCCCCCTATGGCCGACGGGGGCTTCGGCGATCTCCGGGCAGACCGATGCGCTGATGCTGTTCCTCCTCGCTGTGACCGGATTTTTCACGGTCATCATCTTTATTACTGTCTTGGTTTTCGCCATCCGCTACCGGAAAGAGCGCAATCCAGTCGCGACCGACATCCACGGCTCCAACATTCTGGAGATTACCTGGTCGATCCTTCCGCTGGGCATCTTCTTGCTCATGTTCGTCTGGGGCGCTTTTATCTACCTCCGCGAATTCCGCCCGCCCGCCAACGCCATGGAGATCTTTGCCGTCGGCAAGCAGTGGATGTGGAAGTTTGAACATCCCGAAGGCCAGCGCGAAATCGACGAACTCCATGTCCCCCTTGGCCGCGACGTGATGATCACCGCTATTTCGCAGGACGTCATCCATGACATCTTTATCCCGGCCTTCCGCGTCAAGATGGACGTTCTCCCAGGCCGCTACACGACGCTTTGGTTCCGCGCCACCAAGCCCGGCCGCTATCACTTGTTCTGTTCCCAGTACTGCGGCACCATGCATTCGGGAATGATCGGCGAAGTTGTCGTCATGGAGCCGGCCACCTACCAGGCGTGGCTCGCCGGCGGCAATGCCGAGGGTTCACTCGCGTCTACTGGCCAGAAACTCTTCCAGCAGCTCGGCTGTTCCAGTTGCCACCGCTTCGATACCCAGGGACGCGGCCCCAACCTGGTCGGCGTGTTTGGCAAGCCAGTGCTGCTTGACGATGGCCGCACCGTTGTCGCCGACGACAACTATCTCCGCGAATCGATTCTCAGTCCCGGAGCCAAGGTCGTGGCCGGCTTCCGGCCCATCATGCCCTCGTTCAACGGAATCCTGAACGAGGAACAATTGCTTTCCGTGGTCTCGTACATCAAGTCGATTTCTCAACCGGAACAGCGGGAGCCGGTCAGTAACCGTCCGGCCGTGCCTCCGCACGTTCCCGAAACCCCGAAGGGGCGTTAAGTCTTATGTCTTCGACGGTAGCAACGCCGGCAGTGGAGCGCACCCACTACCTCAATAACGGGTACAGCATCAAGTCGTGGCTGCTGACCACCGACCATAAGCGGATCGCGATCCTCTACATGATCTCGATCACCTTCATGTTCCTGCTCGGCGGAGCGGCGGCTGCCCTCATTCGCATCGAGTTGCTCACGCCCGCCGGCGACCTGATGACCTCCGACACCTACAACAAGATGTTCTCGATGCACGGGATCATCATGGTGTTCTTCTTCCTCGTCCCCTCCATCCCGGCGACGCTCGGCAATTTCCTCGTCCCCATGATGGTCGGCGCCAAGGACCTCGCCTTCCCCAAGATCAACCTCGCCAGTTGGTACATGTACATCGTCGGCGCCGGCATCATGCTCTACGTCATCCTCACCGGCGGCGTCGACACTGGCTGGACCTTCTACGTCCCCTTCAGCAGCACCTACTCGAACACCAACGTCATTCCTGCGATCGTCGCCATCTTCATCGCCGGCTTCTCCTCCATCTTCACCGGCTTTAACTTCATCGTTACCATCCACCGCATGCGCGCGCCCGGATTGAAGTGGTCGCGCCTGCCGCTCTTCATATGGAGCCACTACGCCACCTCGGTGATCATGGTCCTCGGGACGCCGGTGGTTGCCATCGCCCTGTCGCTGGTCGCCCTCGAGCGCGCCTTCCACCTCGGCATCTTCGACCCCGCCCTCGGCGGCGACCCGGTGCTCTTCCAGCACTTGTTCTGGTTTTATTCGCATCCCGCCGTTTACATCATGATTCTGCCCTCGATGGCGGTGATCTCCGAGGTGGTCAGCACCTTCAGCCAGAAGCGCATCTTCGGCTATAACTTCGTCGCCCTCGCTTCGATCATGATCGCCGTCATTGGCTTCCTGGTCTGGGCGCACCACATGTTCGTCGCCGGCATCTCGCTGTATGCCGCCCTCGTCTTTTCCTTCCTGAGCTACCTGGTGGCGGTGCCCTCGGCGATCAAAGTCTTTAACTGGACGGCCACGATGTACAAGGGCTCGGTCACGCTGAGCACGCCCATGCTCTACGCCCTCGGCTTCATCGGCCTGTTCACCATGGGCGGCATGACCGGCCTCTTCCTCGCCTGCCTCGGCATTGACGTCCACGTCCACGATACCTACTTCATCATCGCCAACTTCCACTACATCATGGTCGGGGGCGCTGTAATGGGCTACCTCGCGGGCATTCACTTCTGGTGGCCGAAGATGACTGGCCGCATGTATCCGGAGTGGTGGGGAAAGCTCGCCGCCGCTACCATCTTCGTCGGCTTCAACCTGACATTCTTCCCCCTCTTCGTCGTCGGCTATCTCGGAATGCCCCGCCGCTATCACTCTTACCCGGCGGAGTTCCAGGTGCTCAACGTGATGTCCACCGCCGGTGCTTCCGTCCTCGCGGTCGGCTACGTCCTGCCCCTGATTTATCTTCTGTGGTCGCTGCGCTACGGCGAGATCGCCGGAGACAATCCGTTCCACGCCACCGGCCTGGAGTGGCGCACGCCCAGCCCGCCGCCGACCGA
>JBOGLI010000656.1:0-5046 GCA_050746165.1 Terriglobales bacterium
CCGCTGTGCCGCTCTCCGGACAGATCCACGCCAACTACAACGGCGCTACCGGACAGTTGGCCCTCAACAACAGCCACCTGAACGCCGGCGGGATGTCCCTCAACCTGAATGGTGGCATCTCCACCCACTCCGCCATGAACATCAACATGCACGGGGTGGACCTGGCGCAACTGGAGAGCATGGCCGCCAGCTTCGGCGTGAAGGTGCCACAGAATCTCGGCCTGGCCGGCATGGCTTCGTTTACTGGCACCGTAAGCGGGTCAACCTCGGCCCCGCACATCGTCGGCGACCTGGTCGTGAACGGCCTCAATTTCGACGGCACGCAGTGGCGCCTGCTGCGCACTCACATCAATGCCACCCCGTCACAGGCCGCGCTGCAGAACGGCAACCTCGTCGCCATGAATGGCGGACAGGTGCAATTCAATCTCTCGACCGCGCTGCACGACTGAAGCTTTACCAATACCTCGCCGTTCCAGGCTGGATTGAACGTCTCCAAGCTGGACGTCGGGCCCGTCGCAAAAGCGTTCGCCCCGTCGGTGCCGGTTACCGGCGTGCTCAACGCAAACCTGCGGCTCAGCGGGACTGAGTCTTCCCCGCTGGGCAATGGGTCGCTGTCGCTCTCCAACGCCAATGTGGATGGGCAGCCGATCCAATCCCTCAGCGCTAACTTGAATACCAGCGGGCGCGTGCTAAACGCCACCCTGAACACTAAACTTCCTGCCGGATCGATCAACGGCAAGCTTGCCTACAACGCGCAGCAGCAGACCTTCACCGCCAACCTGCGCGCGCCCAACATGCAATTGGGACAGCTCGCCGCCGTCAAAGCCAAGGGCATGGATCTGAAGGGAGCTCTCGATCTCGTCCTCAACGGGAGCGGGAGCATCCACAATCCTGATCTCAACCTGACCGCGCGCATTCCGACGCTGCAAGTGAACGGGCAGAAAATTAGCGCACTCTCGCTCTCAGCCGCGCTTCAAAACCATCTCGCGAAATTCGATCTCGCTTCCCAAATCGTGAACACCCCGTTACGCGCGCAAGGGACGGTGCAGACCACCGGCGACTACCTTGCGGACGTTACCGTCAATACTCCGCCGATTCCCCTCGCGCCGCTGCTTGCCGTCTATGCCCCGTCGTTAGCCGGCAATGTGACTGGGCAAACCGAACTGCACGCCACTCTGCGTGGCCCGCTCAAATATCCCAAGCAGGTCAATGCGCAGGTCCAGATTCCGCAGCTTTCGCTTAATTACCGGAACACCGTGCACCTCGCCGCCGCCCAGCCAATCAACATCGTGTACGCGAACGGCGTGGCGCGGGTCGATCGCACCACCATCACCGGTACCGACACCAATCTCGTATTCCAAGGCACCATTCCTGTCGCCTCCAACGGCGCTCCGCAGCTTACTTTGCTCGGAACCGTCAATCTTGCCCTCGCGCAGCTCCTCAGTCCCGACATCACCAGCAGCGGCCAGTTGCGCTTCAACATCAATTCGGCGGGGACAACCGGCAACCCGAATGTCGAAGGCCAGATTCGCGTCATCAACGCAAATTTCGCCACCGGCAGCATGCCCATCGGCCTCGAAAATGGAAACGGTCTGCTCACGCTCACGCGCGACCGTCTCAACGTCACCGAGTTCACCGGGAAGATCGGCGGTGGAACCGTGACCGCCTCCGGGGGGATCGTGTACCAGCCGTCCGTGCGCTTTGAACTGGCACTCGCGGGCAACGACATGCGCATGCTGATCCCCGGCGGCATCCGCACAACCTTGAATACAAACCTGGCGCTGACCGGCGGCATGACCTCCTCCGCCCTGCGCGGCAACGTCAGCATCGCGCAGATGCAGTTCACGCCCGGCTTCGACCTGATGAATTTCATGGGAGCCATGGGCGGCAATGCCGCGCCCGCCGTCACCACCGGCGTGTTCATGAGCGGGCTCAAGCTGAACGTTGGCGTGCAGTCCACCAGCGGCTTAAACCTGGTCAGCCGCACCTTATCGGCACAAGGTTCGGTGAACCTGCGCGTCGTCGGCACCGCCGATGACCCGGTGATGCTCGGCCGAATCGTGATCAACGGCGGCGACCTCATCATCATGGGCAACCGCTACGTCCTGCAACGCGGCACCGTGGACCTGGTGAACATCAACCGTACCGAACCAGTCTTGAACGTTGAAGCCAACACGGACATCAGCCAGTACAACATTCAAATTCGCATGTGGGGTCCGGCTGAGCACCTGCACACCTCGTACACTTCGGTACCGGCGCTGCCGCCGTCCGACATCATCAACCTGATTGCGTTCGGCAAAACGGCCGAGGCCCAGGCCGCGGCCCCGGCTGCCCCCGGCAACCTCGGCGCCGAGTCGCTGGTCGCCTCGCAGGTCAGCAGCCAGGTCACCAGCCGGTTGGAGAAAATCGCCGGCATCTCGCAGCTCACCATCGATCCGGAACTCGGAGGCAATGGAAAACAACCCGGCGCTCGCATTGCCATCCAGCAGCGCGTGACCGGCAAGATCTACGTCACCTTCGCCACCGACGTGACCTCCACCCAGGACACCGTGATTCGCCTGGAGTATCACAGCAGCCCGCGCATGACCTTCAGCGGCACGCGCGATCAGAACGGCGGGTTCGGCTTCGAAACAAAGATGAAGAAATCCTGGTAAGCCCCGGGGACTAGACGCAGAGGACACAGAGGACGCAGAGGATATTTTTTCAGGCATTCATTCCGGGTGAACGAAATGATATTAAAAACCTCTGCGTCCCCTGCGTCCTCTGCGTCAAGAACTCGGCGTACAACCGGCATGGCTTCGCTGCATCCAAATGCCTGCCGGTGAGAGTACCGGCCGATCGCATGGTTCCCCTGGCTTTCGTTCGTTCGCGCGCGCGCTGGTTGCGCATAGCGGCCGTCCTTCTGCTATTCGCGTTCGCCGAACTGTGCCCCGCCCAGGTCCTCCACGGGACAGTCCTTGATTCCTCAGGCGCTGCGATTGCCGGCGCGCATGTCACAATCCGGTCCACCTCAGGCAAGGCAGACACGACCACTCTTCGCGATGGCGCCTTCCAACTGGATCGCGCCGCCGCTCCGGCCACGCTGATCGTCGAAGCACCCGGTTTCGCCGCGACCCAACTCAATTGGACCGGCGACCGCGACCTCACCATCCGCCTCAAGCCGCTCGCCGTCCAGCAGGAAGTCGTCGTCACCGCGACCCGGACTTCCATGCCGATCGGCGACGTCGCGGCCTCCATCTCGCGCCTCTCGTCGGCCGAGCTTTCCGCCGTGCCCACCATGCCGCTCGATGACGCGCTGCGCCAGGTCCCCGGCTTCTCGCTTTTCCGCCGCTCCGATTCGCGTACCGCCAATCCCACCTCCCAGGGCGCGACGCTCCGCGGATTGGGCGCCAGTGGCGCGAGCCGCGCGCTGGTTCTTTTCGACTGAGTTCCCCTCAATGATCCTTTCGGTGGCTGGGTGTATTGGGACCGCGTTCCTACAACCGATATCGCCGCCGTCGAGGTCCTGCGAGGTGGCGGCTCGTCTCTCTATGGACCCGGCGCGCTGGCCGGCGTGATCGACGTGCGCCCGCGCGACTTTCGCCGTCCGCTCGCGATGTTGGATTTTTCCGGCGGCCAGCAAGGTACCGCCAATGGCAGCGCGACGGTTTCAGAATCGATCGGCAGTTGGGGCGTGAACGCCTCCGCCCAAGCGATGCAGAGCGATGGCTACATCCCCGTGCCCGCATCCTTCCGCGGCGCCGTCGATACTCCTGCCGGAGTCCGCTTCGGTACCGGACGCCTCGCTATCGACCGTCACTACTCGAATTCAAACATCTTTCTTGCCGGCGATTTGTTCAACGAATCGCGCACTAACGGCACCGTTCTCCAGGTCAACAGCACCCGGCTGGCGGAGGGCTCCGCCGGACTCGACACGCTTGCCGTTGGCGGCGCGCTGAGCGTCCGCGCCTATCTCTCCGGCCAGCACTATCATCAGACTTTTTCTTCCATCGCCGACGACCGCAACTCCGAGCAACTCACCCGCGACCAGGTCGTTCCCGCGCAGCAGTTTGGATTGTCGGCGGTATGGAACCGCCCTCTGGGAGCGAACAACACCCTCGCCATTGGCGGCGACCTGCGGCGCGTCACCGGCCACAGCGACGAACTCGGCTTTAGCGCGAAAGGTCCGACCGGCACCTCGAACTCCGGAGGCCGGCAGCTCTATCTCGGCGGCTTCCTCGAAGATATGCTGCGTCTCGGCCCGCGCTTGCACATTACGGCGGCAGCGCGCGTGGACGCATGGCGCAACTACGACGCGCTCTCGACCACGCAATCCATCGGCAAGGCGGCCGTGACCACACCTTTCGCCGACCGCACCAATGCAGCGCTTTCGCCCTCGCTCGGCGCCGTCTTCCAGGTCAACCACCTCGTCTCGTTGACCGGCTCCGCCTACGGCGCCTTCCGCAGCCCCACGTTGAACGAGCTCTATCGCGCCTTCCGCGTCGGCAACGTGCTCACGTTGTCCAATAACGCGCTCGATGCCGAGCGTTTGCGTGGCGCTGAAGCCGGCGTCAACATCGGGAACGGTCCGCTCTTCGCCCGCGCCACTTATTTCTGGAACACGATTCACGATGCCGTCGGCAACCGGACCATCAGCGTCACGCCCTCGCTGATCACGCGCCAGCGCCAGAACCTGGGCGACATCGTTTCCCGCGGCGTCGAATTGGAAGTCGACGCGCGCCTTCCGCACGGCCTCTGGACACGCGCCGCTTACGAATATTCCGATTCGTTCATTTCTCGATCGCTGGAATCCGCGCTTCTTAACCTGCGCGTCCCCCAGGTGCCGCGGCATGCGGTATCGGAGGCAATCGGTTATGACAGCCGGCGCTGGAGCGGGAGCTTGGTCGGCCGTTACGTCGGCGGCCAGTTCGAGGACGACGTCAATCAATTCCTTCTGCCGGGATACTTCACTGCCGACGCCATGCTGCGCGTCCGCCTCACTTCGGGCATCGAGCCATTCGTCGCCTGTGAAAACCTGCTCGACCGCCAGTACGCCATCGGCCGTAC
>JBOGLI010000657.1:0-2201 GCA_050746165.1 Terriglobales bacterium
CTGGCAGCCTGCCCAAATGAGGAGTGAAGCCATCGCAAGCAAAAGCGAGGACGTACGTCGCATCGTGCACCTCCGTGTCGTCCAACGCTTGTAGCAGAACTGAACAGGAACCGCAACTCACGGAAGGGCAGGAACGCATGAGGCTTGAGGCGTACGGGGAACCACAAAGTTCCTCGACCACGCGCCTCAAGCCTCGCAGCGCACGCCTCAGGACTCAGCCCTGGATATTCGGCTTCGCGGAAAAGTGCTTCTGAAGCTGTTCGGTCGGCGACGGTTCGGCTGCGGCGGCAGCGGCGGCTTCGGCGTGCTTCTCTTCCGGCGCACGCTGCTTCGGTTCGAGGAATTTTTTCGGGTTGAGCAGGGGCCGCGCTAAAGACGGGTTGTAACTCGTCCACGCCGACTCCAAATCCTGCTCGCGCTCGAAATGGGCGCGCATGCTTTCCATCTTCGAATCCAGGTCGTCGAGGTAGTGGAGCATGAGCGCCTCGGGAAACATGGGCAGCTTGGGAGAGCCAAACTCGTATTGTCCGTGGTGGCTTATGATCATGTGCTCGACTAAGGTCTTCAGTTCCGGCGGAAACCCGGGGACTTGCGCCAGCTTCTCCTGCAGCATTTCCAGTTCGATGATCATGTGCCCGAGCAACTGGCCGCGGCTGGTGTAGGAAAAGCTGCGGGCATAGGAAAGCTCGAAGATTTTTCCGATGTCGTGGAGGAAGGCGCCGGTCAGCAGGAGGTCACGGTCGACCTGCGGATAATTCCGGGAGACGAGATCGCACGACTTGAAGAGCGACACGACGTGATCGAGCAGTCCGCCGATGTAGGCGTGGTGCAGCGTCTTGGCGGCCGGCGCGGTCTTGTAAGCGTTGGCCAGGTCCGCGTCAGCCATGAAGACTTCGACGAGCTTTTTCAGGTGCGGGTTCTGGAAGCTGGCGACGAACTCGCCGACGGTGCGCCACAGCTCTTCGATGTCTTTTGTAGTTTTCGGCAGGTAGTCGGCAAAATCGATCTCCGACTCCTCGCAGCGACGCAGCTTGTGAACGGTGAGCTGGAAGCGTTGGTTGTACTTGTTGATCAGGCCCTTGATCTTTACGAAGTCGTCCTGCTCGAAGGAGTCGATGATCTCGGCGACATTGTCCCAAACCTTGGCGTCGATCTGGCCGGTGCGGTCGGCCAGCGAGAGCGCAAGATAAGGCTCGCCGGTCTTACGTGGCTTTACCTGCTTGGAAGCTACGACAAAGTAGGTGGTGATGTTCTTGTTTTCGAACTGGGCGGCATCGCGAACGTAAAAATCCTTCATAGGGGCCTGCGCGGTCGGAGAGCCAATCGTATAACAAGTTTCGGTTTCGAGTTTCAGTTTCGAGTTGTGGCGAGCGAAGAACGGAACTTCCATCGGCTACATGGGTTCTACACTCCGGGTGAATACCTGAGTTCATTGACACCAGGTGAAAATAGATTCAGAGTAGCCATATGGACTTGCGTTGGGTGGGAAGCGTCGCGCTGTTGGCGGTGATCGCTATCTCCGCGCTTTTCCTGTTCCCCGTCGCACACGGTTCCTACTCGGCCACGCATGGTCCGGGCACCGACCTCCGCTGGAAGCAATTCCGCAGCGTGTTGATGTTCGTCATCGCGGCCGCCGGATTCGCGCTCGCGCGCACTCTTGCGCCGCTTACCACGTTGTCTTTCATGGGCACGGCCGCCGTACCGGCAGCGCTCTGCCCTGCGCTCCCCTCTTTTTCACCGCTGCGGCGTTGATGCGCCTTTTTCCAATCCATGTGACCGCCAACGGGCGGCCGTTCCCTTTTCCTGAACATTGAATCTTGGAGGATGTATGAAGTCAGCAAGAGCCACAGCCCTGGTGGCAATCCTGGGCACGCTTGTGTTTACCGGCGCATGCGCGAAGAAGCGGGTCGCGCAGGTTCCGCCGACGCCGCCACCACCACCCACCGCACCCACCGTCGCGTTGTCGGTTACCCCCGACGTAGTGAATGCCGGACAGCCGACCACGCTGACCTGGAAAACCGACAACGCAACCAATGTCAGCATTACCGGCCTGGGTACCGTGACCGCGTCGGGAACGAAGCAGGTGACGCCGTCGGAGTCCACCACCTATGACCTCGTCGCCAAGGGACTCGGGGGCGAGCGCGACACCAGCGCCCGGGTCACCGTCAATCAACCCGTGGCGCAGTCGCATGAGCCGAGCC
>JBOGLI010000658.1:0-5723 GCA_050746165.1 Terriglobales bacterium
CCTCAAGGGCGATCTCTTTTCTGCGGAACAATAAAAAAGGGGCCGGCTTGCGCCGGCCCCCAAGATAAGCGATTCCAGTTCTAGCCGAAGCTAGAACGTGAACCGGACTTCCAGACGCATGTTGCGGGCGTTCTGGTAGATGATTGGCGCGCCGTAACGGCTAGCCAGAGTGTTGGGCTTGCCGTTCGTGTTGGGACCGGCATAGGCCGTGCCTGCGGCGTTGGTCGTCTTGTTGTTCATCAACGACAGGTAGTCGAAGTTGTTCATCAGCGAAAGGTAATCCCATCCGACTGCATTTGCCGCTGTCGGCGTAGTGTACCCGCCCGCTAGCGGGCTGTTGTACAGCGCCAGTGGAGCATGCTGATTGAACACGTTGAACATGGTCGCGGTGAAGCTCACCTTCATGGCTTCATTCGTCTTGCTGACGTGCAGCGCGTGGGTAAAGCTGAAATCGCTCTGCGTCAGGAAAGGCGTCCGTTTTCCGTTGCTAACGCTGTCCTGAACGATGTCGCCATTGGAAGCCTGGTGGAAATTAATCCAGTTTCCCTGGCCGGCAACGAACATGCAGCTTGACTGGCTGTCCACGGTTGGCAGGCAGGTGCTTTGCGGTGTGCCCGATTCGGCAATCTGCGTGAAGCCGAACGTGCTTTCCATCCCCGCCCACTTGAGCCGGTAATAGCCCACGCCGGAGATGACGTTCGGACGGTCGGTCGGCAGCGGTCCGCCGACTGCATGGCCCTTGCCATCGAACAGCATCTGCGGCAAATCGAAGGCACGGTTGTTGTTAGGCTCGTGACGGCCACCGCCGCCGTCGAGGAAGTAGGTGTCGCTCAGTCCGGGATAGTTCCCGTCGAGGCGGCTATAGGTGTAGGAGATTTGTCCGAACCACTTCTCGCTGGCGCGGCGGATCAGGCGGAATTCGATTCCGTCGTAATCACGCGTCGCTTTCGGCAGGTTCGGGCAGGTCGGGCAAACCGCGGCACTGTAACCTGCGTTGGGCAGGGCACGGTGCAACAATTGGCTGTAGGCGGAACCAGGGTTCCCAATGTAGTACTGGCCGTCATCGAGCGACATGTCCTCGATCGTGTTATCGAGGCGCTTGCGCGCGTAACGGGTCTCCAACGCCAGGTTCGACTTGATCTGCCAATCCGCGCCGGCCACGAATTCGTGGGTCGACATGGGCTTCATGTTCGGGTCCACGACCGGATCGGTCGGATCGCCAGGAGCACTGGCGCGCCAGTTCTGGTTCTCGATGAAGTCGCCCGGCAGGCTGCCTACGGCCGGACCGGAATCCGGGCAGAACTTGCCGCCGACGTTGGTGGGAACGATCTGGGTATAGTCGGGCGTGGTGAGCGCGTACACGCAATCGTGCCAACGGTCACCGCCGAAGGAGCCGCGCGGCAAGCTGTACTTCATGATGTCGTAGAACTTGCCGTACGAAGCATAGACCTTCAACTTCCCATTATTCAAAACGTCGTACGCTGCTCCGACTCGTGGACCGATCTTCTGGCCAAAGCCGAAGCTGATCGACGAAGCACCCGGGCGATACGGCGGCAGGTACTCGTTATCCAACCGGACGCCGGCATTGATGGTCAGACGGCCCTTGATTGTCCAGGCGTCCTGGAAATACAGGGAGTGGTTCCATGCCGAGACGTTGCCGTTGGTGAGCACGCCGTCACGCAGGGTGTAATAGCCATACGGACCGGCGCACTTGCCGTACTTCGCGATGACCGCGGAGCAAACACTGGACGTCGGGCCGCTGGCCGTCGTGTACGCGTCCGTCGTGGTGGCGAAAATGTTCACGAGCGAGGTGTTGAACGTGTTCGCGACATTCTCTGCCTGCCGCGATGCCTGGAACCCAACTTTGAAGTTGTGGGTTCCGCCGAAATGGCCGAGGAAGTAGGAAACGTCACCGCTGTACTGCTTGCGGCTGAACACGTCGAACGCCGACTGCGAGTTGCTGCCGATGTTGAAGAAGCCCGCCGTGTGCTGGTCAGCGGCGGGGAAGCCTGCCACGCCGGTGTTGTCGACCTGCCACACATACCGCGTACCGGTCACTTTTCCGCGATCCTCCGCGTTTGTGTAGAAGGAGCCGACGCGTCCGGTCACCACCATGTGCGAGCCGACCGTCCAGTCGCCGCCGAAGTTTAGAATCGTCAGCGGGCTTACATAGCCAGTGTCGGTGCGCAGCGTGTTGGGATCGGTGCCGGCGCTGGTGTTGACCTGCCCGATCGCCGAATCGGCGCCTGGGAAGTTCACGTTGCCCCGCACGCGTGTGTAGCCACTTTGCCAGGACGCGAACAGGCGCAGCGAACTGAACGGGCTGTAGTCCAGCCGGTTCATGAAGTTTTGCTGCGTGCTTTGCTGGGTGAACGCACGCGGACCAGGATTGGCCCCGGTGAAGTTTACCGTGCGCGTCACCGTGTACAACTGCGGAACGTAGCTCGAGAACAGCCAAAGCTTGTTCTTGAAAATGGGGCCGCCCACTTCAAACCCAGGTTCAAGGATGTCCCACTGGTCGGGCTTCTGTACGTAACGCTGGGCGACGCCGTCCTGGCGATCGGACCACAGCTTGGCGGCCGAACCAGAGTTCAGTGAAGTGCCGGGCGTCAAGCGCAAATTGCAGACGGATACGCCGGCGCCGATATCATGGTTGGTGCAATCGTCGTTGGCGCTGATCGCGTCGCTGCGATAGTTCACGCCAACGCTTCCGTGCCAGAAGTTCGAACCGCGCTTCTGGATGACGTTTACCACGCCACCGGTCGCGCCGCCGTACTCGGCTTCGAAGCTGGAGCTCTTCACCTGGACTTCCTGGATGAACTCCATCGGGACGTTCGCGCCCACGCCGCCGCCGTAGATGCTGGTCGTGTTCAGACCTTCGGTCATGTACACGTTCTCAGCGTCGGAGGCGCCGTCGATCTGGAAGCCGTTCAGCTTGCCCTGATCGGTGGTGCGGCTCTGCAACTGCTCCTGGCGCGCGCCGGGAGCAAAGGGAATCACGGACTGGAACGACCGGCCCGTCGGAAGGGACGAGATTTCGGTCGCGGTGACGTTCGTCTGTACCTTCGACTGTGTCACGTCAACCAGCGGTGCCTCGCCCGTGACTTCGACGGTTTCCGAGGCCGTGCCGACTTGCATGACCGGGTCAATCGTCGGCAGGTGGCCGACTTCGAGGGTAATTCCTTCCTGCCTGTAACCGCGGAAGTTCTTGGCGGTCACTTGCAGGGCGTAGGTGCCCGATGGCAATTGTGCGATGTGGAAGTAACCACCCGCGTCGGTCACGGCCGTTTTCTTGTAACCGATCAGCGACGGGCTGGTGACTTCGACGGTTGCTCCTACTACGACGGCGCCCGATTGGTCTTTGACCGTGCCTTGCAGGCCGGCTGTCGTTTCTTGTGCAAACCCGACCGCCAATCCCATGGCCACGATGACCAGAAGCGCTAATAGCGCTCGGAATCTCGTTGCTTTTACCACTGATGCTGCCTCCTGAATTGATTGGCCCGTCGCGTCGTCATACACCTCACCTGTGCGCACACACGTACCGTATGCACTTACTTGGATTTCTGTACCCAGTATCCCCAACTGACGATGCAACAGGTTGAGCACCTACGTGCAATCAAAGCGCCAATCTGAGTTGCCGAAAACATGGGAGTTGCGTGCCGTTTCGGGAACGCCGATATGAATTCCGAGAGAGCTTAGGCTTACAACCTATGGTTTGTTGGAAGCCTTTTCCGGTCTCATCGTGAGACAAGGAGGGCCGCTGGCCGCCTGAACAAAGAAGCTCTCAGCTATTAGCTCTCAACTTGAGCAGGAATAAACCGGGATGTGTTAGGTGAGCGAGAGACGACGCCGATCCGGCAACCAGCAACGCGTTCATCTGGCGACCGGCGACTGGCGGCCGGCGACTGCGTTCATCACCGATTCGAAGACCTTGAACCCGTCCGTACCGCCCATGGCCGCTTCGCTCGAGCGCTCCGGGTGGGGCATCATGCCGACCACGTTCCGCCCTTCGTTGCAGATGCCGGCGATATTGTCGAGCGAACCGTTGGGATTGGCTTCCCGCGTGATGTTGCCCTGCGCATCGGAATATCGGAAAACGATACGGTCATCGCGATGGAGTTGCTCCAGCGTCGCCTCGTCGCAGAAGTAGTTTCCTTCCATGTGCCCGATGACGATCTGCAGCACCTCGCCTTTGCGGCACGAAGCTGTGAACGGAGTGTCAGTCGATTCCACGCGCACTCCCACCGGCTTGCAGACGTACTTCAGCCCCGCGTTGCGCAGGAGAGCGCCGGGCAAGAGATGCGATTCAGTCAGGATCTGGAAACCGTTGCAGATGCCCAGCACCAGACCGCCGCTGGCTGCGAACTTGCCCACCGATTCCATCACCGGCGAGAAGCGCGCGATGGCGCCGCAGCGCAGGTAATCGCCGTACGAGAACCCGCCGGGAACGATGACCAGATCGCAGTTCTCGAGATCGTGCGACTCGTGCCACAAGTACGCGACAGGCTGATGCGCCACCTGCTCCAAAACCCAGTACGGGTCCTGGTCGCAGTTAGAGCCGGGAAACTGAATCACGCCGACTTTCATAGTCTACGAAAAGTCTAGCAGAGCAATGGGTGATTGGGTGAGTGGGTGATCTGTCGACTTCTAAGCACGCAATCAGCAAGTCGCCATATCACCCAATCACGTGTGAACCCGAAGCCGCGCAGCAGCGCCAGGCATCCAATCCGCAGTGGAATTCCGCGAACACTTCGATATCACGACCACCGCGCTGCGCCGCTGGTTCAAAGCGCAGTTGCTGGACTGTCTGTATATCGGATTGATATGGCTCGTAGGCCTATGGATCATCGGCGTGCCCTGGGCGCCGTTCTGGGCCGTGTTGGGCGGACTCTTGCAGTTCATTCCCAACTTCGGCCCGCTCTTCGCGTTGATCGGCCCAGCATTTGCCGCGACCATTTCGGGCGGCTTCATGAGCCTGATCTACGTTTTCATCCTCTACGCGGTCATCGCCGTGGTGGACGGCCTGGTGCTCCAGCCGTACCTGATGCGCCGCACCGCTCGTGTTCCCATCTGGGCCTCGATCGTGACGCCGATCTTCCTCGGCATGGCGCTGGGAACGGTGGGATTCGGCTTCGTCGGCGTCCTCATTGCCGCCCCGCTTCTGGCCATCTTTTACACATATCGGGGACGCTCCCGCCGCCGCCCGCGCCCCGGCGAACCGGAAATTCTGCCGCCCCAGCCTCCGCTGGCCTGATCCCGAGCCGGTGTATAATAAGATGTTCGGCTCATGCGCCGCTCGTAGCTGGGTGCCCCACACATCGCGCCCTCTGCGCAGTTTCGTTCTCACAAAATCCGCGGCGCGATGTGTGGGATTGCCGATACCTTTTATCTGCCGAGAGGTTTTCTATGTCTGGCCACTCAAAATGGGCCACAATTAAGCACAAAAAGGGCGCGCTTGACGCTAAGCGCGGCAAGATATTCACCCGTATTATTCGCGAAATCATCATGGCCGCGCGCCTGGGCGGCGGCGATCCCGACAAGAACCCCCGCCTTCGTAAGGCCGTGTTGGACGCGAAAGCCGCCAACATGCCGAACGATAACGTTAAGCGCGCCATCCAGCGCGGCACCGGCGAGCTTCCCGGCGCCACCTATGAAGAATTGATGATGGAGGGCTACGGTCCCGGCGGCGTTGCCGTCCTGGTGGAACTGACCACCGACAACCG
>JBOGLI010000659.1:0-7149 GCA_050746165.1 Terriglobales bacterium
GTTTGGAGGCGCCATCGCCAAAGAACGAGAGCACCACTTCGCCCTTCCTCCTGATCTGCGCTGCCCAGGCCGCGCCTGCGGCGTGCGGAATGCCTGCGCCGACAATGCCAGATGTGCCAAGAAACCCCCGCTTCACATCCGCAAGGTGCATGGAGCCGCCGCGCCCTCCGCAGATGCCGCCCGCGCGACCGAAGATCTCCGCCATTAGCGCCTTGGGGTCGCTGCCCAGCACCAGTGGATAGCCGTGACAGCGATAGGTAGCGAGGGCCGCATCGCCGCCCTGGAAATCAGCCAGCGACCCGACGATCGAGGCCTCCGCGCCGTCTGCGAGATGGGTATGGCCGCGAATCACGCCCGGGTGTTCGGTAAAGCTTCTCTTCACGCGAGTCTCAAACTCACGAATTCGCAACATCTGGGTCAAGATCCAGATCTGCCGTCCGGCATCAGGGGTCTGCACGCTCATTGGATAGCCCTCAGATCATACAATCGGTTTCAATTTGTCCTGCTTTCAGGGAACCGCTGACGCGCAGCCGTCACTACCCGCTGCGCCTTGGTGAACGCTTCGGTTGCCGCAGTCTCCAGCGACCATTTTCGCATGTACTCATTCAACACCTCGACTCCGATCGGCCCCTGGTAACCGACGGACCAAAGTGCCAGCAGAAATGCCGTGATGTCGAATTCGCCGTCTCCTGGCAAGAGTCGCTTGTTGACGACCGAGTCCTCGAACTTCACGGGTGTCGCCAGAGACCCGTCGTTGATCTCGGCTCCCAGAAGGACGTCTCGACCGACTTTGCGAACGATGTCCTGCGTAGTGGTGCCGGTGCGTTGCACGTGAAGATTATCCAGCATGATGCCGCCGTTCTTGGCGCCCGAGCCCCTGCAGATGGCCAGAACGTCATCGAGCGAAGGCGCGCGCGAGAATTGCCGCGGCAGCATCTCGATCAGAACGGGAACACCTCGTTCGGCTGCCTGCTGACAAAGAAGGGCAAACTCCTCCGTCATCTTCGGTACCTCTGCGCAATCATTTCCGAGGTCGCCGATCTTGATGTGCCTTGCGCCGAGGGCCTCGGCCGCGTCGAGCAACAGTGCCCGAATCTTGTCCGATGCATCGCGTCTCGCGCCGGTGCAGAACCAATCGAGCAGCCATTCGACCTCGACGTGCACGATGCCGTTGTCACTCAGGATCAGCCGCATATCCTCGAGGCTGTAGGTCCGCCGGATCTCCTGGATGTCCGTGTGCCACAAGCCCATACCCTTGAAACCCGCTTTGGCGGCGATCTCCACCCGCTTGCGAAAGTCGTGCAGGCAGCGCTGATCGCCAAGCGGGTCTGCGCCGACGGCCAGAGTCCAAAAGGAGCCCAGAATCTCGATTGGCTTGTGCATGTTCCCTCAACTATCTGCGCCATTCGCCACCTTCAAGCAATGCCACCAGGCGAGCCAGGAATTCCGAGGCAAGCCGGCCATCGGCGACGCGGTGATCAACGCTGAGAGACAGCTCGGACATCGGTCGGACGTGGATACCATCACTGCCCGCCACGACACAATCGCGCTGACGCCCGACCGCCAGTATGGCTGACTGCGGCGGATTGACTAACGCCGTAAAGCGGTCAGGCCCGCGAGCGCCGAGATTCGAAATGCTGATGGTCGCTCCCTCGAGTTCCTCGCGCTTCAGCCCGCCCGCCAACGCGCGCTCAACGCACTCGCTTCGGCGGCGGGCGAGCTCAGCGAGGCCGAGTTTTTCGACCCCATGAAGAACCGGCACCATCAGACCGTCCTCCATGGCAACTACGAGGCCGATATGCGCGCCGCTGGCTTGGACGATGCGCGCGTCGGGCCGTTCCGGATTGCCTGAGAAGGTTGCGTTCATGCCAGGAAAGCCGAGCAGTGCGCCGGCGAGAGCCTGCAACAGAAAGTCGTTCACCGAGAGTTTGCGCGCGCCCACTGGCAGCATCGCGCCGATTTCGGCACGCGCCGCCCGCAGGGCCGACCAATCCACGGCCCTCGTGACCGTGAACTGCGGGATGGTGGCATTGCTCAAGGTCATGGCGCGGGCGATAGCGCGGCGCATGCTGGAAAGGCGAGGCTCCAGGGCAGCTGCGGGCAAGTTTGCGCGCTGCGCCGACTGCACCGTCACGGCGCGCCGAACGTCCTCGAGCTGCACGCGGCCCCGCGGGCCCGTGCCGGCGATGCTGGCAAGATCGAGCCCTTGCTCTGCAGATAGTCGGCGTGCGACAGGAGAGCTTCTGACGCGAGCGGTGTCTGGCGATGCGCCCGGCGGCGCGGACTCGCTTTCTATCCAGGCGATCCGATCACCGACACGCGCTTCCTGATCGACCTCGAGCAACACTTGAGCCAGCCGCCCACTCACTGTGGCCTCGATATTGATTACGGTCTTTTCCGTTTCGAGTTCGAGCAACGCCTCACCCTGGGTGACGCTGTCTCCAACCTGCTTGAGCCAGCGCACGAGTCGGGCGCTCTCCATCACCAATCCGACTTTGGGTATTTCCTGTGCGACCAAGGCCACCTGGTGTCCCGTCCCTAGCTCAGCAGCGAACGCACGGCACGCACGATTTCAGTGGTGCCGGGGAGGAGCGCCTGTTCGAGTTCGGGTGCGAACGGAATGGGCGCAAAAGGACAACCGACCCGCGTTACCGGCGCATCGAGCTCATCGAACAAGTCGCTGCCGATACGGGCGGCAATCTCGGCGCCGAAGCCGCCGTTCAGAATCGCTTCATGCGCTATCATCGCGCGGTGTGTTTTGGTAACGGATGCGGCGATGGTATCCATGTCGAGTGGCGCGAGCGTTCGCAAATCGATGATCTCGGCCGAGATGCCGTCGCGCGCCAGCAACTCTGCGGCCTCGCGTACACAGGTGAGCATTGCCGAGTAGGCAATCAAGGTGACATCGTCGCCCGTTTGGACCACGCGCGCGCGGCCGATCGGCGGCAACTCGCCACCCTCCACCAGCATTTCCTTCATCGTGTAGAGCTTCTTGTGCTCAATGAAGATCACCGGATCGCCGAGGCGAATCGCACTTTTCAGGAGTCCGTAGGCTTCCGCCGGTGAGGAAGGCGCAACCACGACCAGCCCCGGCACATGAATAAACCATGCCTCGAGACTTTGCGAATGTTGTGCCGCTGCACCCCCCGCGGCGCCGGCCTGGGTTCGCACGACCATCGGCACGGCGAGCTTTCCGCCTGACATATAGCGATATTTAGCGCTTTGGTTCACCAGCGTATCCAGCGCCAACGTGGCGAAGTCGATGAACATGATCTCGAGAACCGGGCGCAATCCACACAGCGCCGCCCCGGTCGCGAGCCCGGTGATGGCCGCCTCGCTGATAGGTGTATTACGCACCCGCTGCGCGCCGAACTTCTGCGCCAGTCCGCGCGTGATTCCAAACGCTCCGCCCTCCGCAACGTCCTCTCCCAACAGATGCACCGCCGGATCTCGCGCCAACTCCTCGTCCAGCGCGCGTCGGACGATCTCGATGAATGTTTGACTCATCAAACTCTCAGTCGGCACTCGCGTTGAGATACTCCGCGGAATATACCCCCGCGAGCACGCCGGCTGGGTCAGGGCGCGGGGCGGCGCGCGCTCGATCTACCGCGCGTTGCACTTCCTGCCGCGCGCACTCGCCGGCCATTTCCAGCTCATTAATCTCGATATCGCGTTGAAGGAGGTACTTCTTCAAACGCTCGATTGGATCTTTGTCGTGCCAGGCGGCAAATTCTTCCTTCGAGCGGTAGTGCTGGGGGTCACCGACAAAATGCCCAGCCATGCGGTAGGTCATGCATTCGAGCAGACATGGGCCGCCACCGCCGCGCAATTTGCCTATGGCTTCGCCCGCCGCGGCGTGCACGGCCAACACGTCGTTGCCATCGATGGTAAGCGCGGGCATTTCATATGGTTCCGCAAAGCGGCGCACGAACGCCACATTCGAGTGCACTTCGCGGCTGGTAAATTCGGCGTAGCCGTTGTTTTCGCACACAAAAAGTACCGGCAACTCCCACAGCGCGGCGAGATTGAGGGTCTCGTGGAATGCGCCTGCCCCCGTGGCGCCATCGCCGAAGAATACAACGCTGATGTTTTTTTCACCCTTCGCCTGCATTGCCCATGCCGCACCGGCCGCAAGAGAGAGGTTGCCGGCCACGACGCCGGTGGCGCCGAGGACGCCGTTAACGGCATCTACCAGATGCATCGATCCGCCTCGACCGCGGCACAGGCCCGTCTCACGACCAAGAATCTCGGCAAACATCGCCTCGATATCGCTTCCCTTGGCGAGCACGTGGCCATGACCGCGGTGGCTCGTGAACAGCAGATCTTGCCGCGAGAGATGTGCGCAGACACCGACCGCAACCGCTTCCTGCCCTGTCGATAGGTGCGGGAACCCGGGTACTTCACCCGCCGCGGCGAGCCGGCGCACCTGGTCCTCGAACATGCGGATCCGCCAAAGCATGCGGTACATGTTCAGAAGACATTCACGGGAATCTTGTTCGAGGTTCAAGGGCTAGTGGCAACCTTGTCGAATCGCCAGGTGTTGCAAGTGCCGCAGGGCGCCGCGCCGGCATGAGGCATGCGGACGTCAGATTCGATCATGCCGGCCAAAGCGGACGGGGACTCACATGTCAGTGCACAATGTTCGGGCCCAGAGCGCTGGTAAAAGCGGATACTGCGCCGGGCCGGTTGCCATGCGCAAGCGCGCCTGTCTTGGTCGGCCTCGCCGGCAGCGCCTCGACTCGGCGCTGCGACACTGCGGTAGAATCGGCCCACATGATCTCGGGCCCTCCCCGTAACGCGCGTTCACCCGGGTCAGGAGAGCAATGATGGACACGCCGGTCAGCCCTCGGAGATTTCCGCTTCCGAGCTCGTTAAAGGTGGTTCCGGGAACGGAGCGCGCTCAGGCGGCATACCCGTACCCCACGCAATTCAGCGACTCGGACGACAACCGCTTCTGGTTCTATAACTCGATGCACTTCCCGGAGCCCATGTCTGCGTTCGACATGGTGACTGCGGAGGCAGCGTACTGCGCGCTCGGCTCAGCGAACACGCGTGTCCACTGCCTGCCAACGACGTTAGGGATTGACCACCGCATCATCAATGGCCGCGTGTACATCGGCGGCAACGCCGTCACCGACCCGACCGAGATCGCACGCCGGACGCAAGAATTTCAGAAGCGCGCTTTCTACTATTACGCGAACTGGGAACGCCTCTACGCACAGTGGCGCGAAAAGATGATGAAACTCATCCAAGATGCGCAGGCATTGCCAAAGCCCGAGCTACCGGAATTCGAGCCACTGGCCCACGTTCACGCCGGGAGAGGCGTGGCCTCCAATCACTACCTGCTCGACACGTACCAGAAGACCCTGGAAGGGTACTTCAGGATGTGGCATCACCACTTCGAGTTCCTGCTGCTGGGTTATGGCGCCTATCTCACATTTTTTGCCTTCTGCAAGAAGGCCTTCCCCGAGATCGCCGACCAGACCATCGCGCGAATGGTGGCCGGGATCGAAGCCGAAATCTTCCGTCCCGACGATGAGCTGCGGCGCCTCGCGCGGCGCGCCGTCGAGTTCGGGGTAGATGCGGTGTTTCAGAAGCAGGTATCGGCCGACGACATAATCAGGACGCTCCAGCAGTCGGGCGAGCCGGGACGCTCGTGGCTCGACGAACTCGAGATCTCGCGAGACCCGTGGTTCAATGTCAACGTCGGCGACGGTTTCTACCATTATCACCGCGCGTGGAACGACGATCTGTCGATGCCGTTCGCCTGTTTGCCCGAATACATCAAACGGGTCAGGTCCGGAGAGTCTCTACAGCGGCCCATAGAGAAGCTGCAGGCCGAGCGCAGGGAGCTCATCGAGGGCTATAGGGAGCTGCTGAACACGGATGAGGATCGCGCCGCTTACGACCAGATGATCGCGCTGGCGCATCGGGTGTTCCCATATGTGGAAGGACACAAATTCTATTGCGAGCACTGGTACACAAATCTCTTCTTCAACAAGATCCGCGAGTTCGGGGCGCTGCTGTCGGCACATGGGTTTTTCCCCGCCACCGAGGATGTCTTCCAGCTCACGCACTATGAGCTGGAGATGGCAATCATTGATCTGATGAATTCCTGGTCAACCGGCTCCGCGCCTCGGGGGCCGGCGCACTGGCCGGCAATTGTCGCCGAGCGGCACGCGGCCATCGTCGAGTGGGCGAAGCACGATACGCCGCCGGCGCTCGGACCGGTTCCCGATATCATCGATGACCCGGCCATCGTCATGCTCTGGGGCATCACCCGCGAGAGTCTCGACACCTGGCTCGCAGCGGACAGCGACGCGGGTGGCAACGAAGTGCGGGGCTTTGCAGCATCCAGCGGCGTGGCCGAAGGACCTGCTCGCATCGTGAAGTCGGTCGACGAGATCTCGCGCCTGAAGCAAGGGGACATCCTCGTCTGCCAGATCACGAATCCAACCTGGGCGCCGATATTTCAGATGATTGTCGCGGCAGTGTCGGACATCGGCGGCTCCATGAGTCACGCCGCGATCGTGGCGCGTGAGTACGGTCTGCCTGCGGTGGTCGGAACCGGCAACGCCACGGTGCGAATCAAGGACGGTCAGCGCATTCGCGTCGACGGCGGACGCGGTATCGTGACGATTCTGGAGTAGCAGGCGATGGCGTCGACGGAATTGATCGGCTGGTTCGCTGACATTGGACTCCATGACAGACTCCATGTTGGTGGCAAGGGGGGAAGCCTGGGTGAGCTGCAGCGCGCCGGCATCGCCGTTCCGGCCGGCTTCGTCGTCAAGACCGGTGCATTCGAGCGCTTCATTCGCGCGCTCGAGCTCAAGCTACCGGTGCGATCACTGATAGCGGCGCTGAGCAGCAGGGATCTCGCCTCGGCCACAGCCTGCTGCACGGAGATTCGCGCGGCAGTGGAGGCAGAAGAGTTGCCAGTGGAGGTGCTGGACGAGATCTCGTCGGCGCACGCGGTTCTCTACGCCGGCCATGGCCAGACGCCCGTTGCCGTACGTTCTTCGGCAACGACCGAAGATGCGGCCGATGCCAGCTTTGCCGGTCTCCAGGATACCTATTTGTGGGTCACGGATCTCGAACGGGCGCTGCAGCGTGTACGCAGCTGCTGGGCAAGTTTGTACTCAGTGGAAT
>JBOGLI010000660.1:0-3115 GCA_050746165.1 Terriglobales bacterium
CCAGGGCGGAGCTCGATGCGCAGCGCGCGCAGCAGTTGGCGCTCAAGCAAAAACCCCGGTACGACGGGCGATGCCGGAATGGCGTCGTGCCGCGCGCCGGCATCGAGCCGGTGATTCGGTATAAGAACCCGCTGCTGGGCGCGGTCATCGTCGAGGACTTGGTGCACGGGCAGGTGGTGTTCGAGAACTCCGAGCTCGATGATCTGATCATTGCGCGCTCGGATGGTAACCCGACCTACAATTTCTGCGTCGTCGTCGACGATATGGAAATGGGCATCACACACGTGATTCGCGGGGACGACCATCTCAACAATACCCCCCGCCAAATGAACATGCTGCGTTCGCTGGGCGCCACGCCGCCGGTGTACGCTCATGTCCCCATGATCCTCGGGCCCGACGGGGCCAAGCTGTCCAAGCGGCACGGCGCCGTGAGTGTATTGCAGTACCAGGAGGAGGGTTATCTGCCAGATGCGCTGCTCAATTACCTGGTACGCCTTGGCTGGTCGCATGGTGATCAGGAAGTGTTCACGCGCGAGGAAATGATCACGGCGTTCGACATCAAGGACGTCAACAAGGCCGCTTCCGCATTCAATCCCGAAAAACTGCTGTGGCTCAATCAGCAGCATATGATGCGCGCGCCCATGAATCAGCTGGTCCCGGCATTGAGCGCTCAGTTGTCATCGCTCGGCGTCGAGGCCAGCGATGCCCATTTGCTGGCGGGCGTCGTCGATGCGCAGCGCGGGCGGGCCAGAACACTCAAGGAAATGGCGCGCAATAGCGTCTTCTTCTTTCGCGACTTCGACGCCTTTGACGAAAAGGCGGCAAGAAAGCACCTGACGGGGGAGGCTGCGCCGCTGCTGCGGGCGCTCGCGGATGGCTTCGGCACCTTGGAGGAATGGAATGCCGGCGCGATCCAGGAGGTCATCAACGCCCTGGCGCTGCGCCAGGGACTGGCGCTGGGCAAGGTGGCGCAGCCGTTGCGCGTGGCGGTCACCGGGGGAGCGGTCTCACCGCCGATCGACGTCACGATGGCGCTGCTCGGGCCGCAAAAGGCGCGCGACCGCATTCAGCGCGCGATCCAATATGCCTCGGGGGCACAGCCTATAGGCTGAAGAGCCCTTGCCCCGCAGGGGCTGATCGCCCGAGGTCCCCAAGCCATTGCGGCGCCGGCGGCGGAAGTTGTTGTTGACAGAATTCATGGGCTTGCGTAGCGTCGCGCCTCTTCCGTGGGGCTATAGCTCAGCTGGGAGAGCGCTTGCATGGCATGCAAGAGGTCGGCGGTTCGATCCCGCCTAGCTCCACCACGATTACGTTGCTTGTCCGACCGGGTCCCCATCGTCTAGAGGCCCAGGACATCGCCCTTTCACGGCGGTAACAGGGGTTCGAATCCCCTTGGGGACGCCACAATCCTATCTGACCGGCGCGCAACGACAATGCCGGTATGCCCGCAGGCTGACGTCTTCGGTGACCCCGGGGTATCCGGGTCGAGTGGACATATCCCTAGTCGCCGCGACCCGGAGTGAACGCAGACCACGACTGCCGTTTCCACGGAGTCTGCAGCAGCGGCAGCCCGGATAATCGCGCGCGTATTCCCACATCTGCGCCGCTCGGTTTCAACATTCTCGCGTATCGAGTCGCAGCCGTGAGTTGCAGGGCTTGACAATCTCCGTGGCGCTCTGACGCGCCCCGCGTAAATCAATGTTGACCCACCGCGCGACAGGCCAACCGTCGCGGCTTGGCGACGTGTGCCTCAGCGCAGACAGTTTGTCATCGACGCCGGCTCATCGTTCACTGGCTTCGCAACGTGAAGCGGCGAACTCGCCGCGAGGCGAAGACGCCAAGCCTCCGGCCCGTCGCTACTGGGTGCGCGCGATGGCCGGGTTGCAGGCGGCGATGCGAATTGAAGCTGATGCGGAATAAACCTTAAGAAAAGGCAGGGCGATGATGCGACTGATATCGGGCGGGCTCCCGGCTCGTGTTCTCGGCGTGTTCATGCTCGCGGCGGCGCTAAATGGTTGCGGAGGCGCAGACGGTTCCAGCGCGGCGGACACGAATGCCACCGGTTCGACCGGCGCCCCCGCTGGCCAGGCCTTGCCTCCGGCCAGCGCCGGCGCGGTCACGCTTTCCTGGGCGGCGCCGACCGAGAATACCGACGGCAGTGCGCTGACCAATCTCGCCGGATTCGACATCTACTACGGCCCCACCGCGTCGGCGATGACGCAAAAGATCAGCATCAGCACCGTAGGTATGCTGACCTACGTGATCACCGATCTGTCCGCCGGCACCTGGTTCTTCGAGGTACTGGCGGTCAACAGCGCAGGTGCCGAGAGCAATCCCTCGGGCGTAGTGAGCGCGACCATTACCTGATCCGCACTGGTTCAGTACGCGGCACCGCTGGCGTTTCGGTGCACAAAGTCGTATAAGCCGCGACATGGGTGATCGTTGGTTCATTTCCCGTCGCGAGGCCATGCGCGCGGGCCTGATGGCTTGCCTGAGCGCCGGCTTGGCGCGCGCTGCCGTAGGGACGGAACAGAGCATTCCGCTGCCGCTAATCACCAAGCCCATTCCCGGTACCGGGGAGCGTATTCCCGCAATCGGCCTGGGCACCGACGCGTTCAGGATCTCCGAGCGCGATGCCATCCAGGCCGAGATCAAGCGTATGAATGAATTGGGCGGCACGGTGATCGACACCGCCGCGGCCTATGGCGACAGCGAGGCGCTCATTGGCGATGCGCTCGCGGCGCTCGGGCTTCGCGACCGGATGTTTCTTGCCACCAAACTTACAGCCGGTGGGGACTTCGGCGGCGGCGACAGCGGTGAAGACAGTTTTCGGCGCTCGCTCGAGCGACTGCAAACCCAGCGTGTCGATCTGCTTCAGGTCCACAACCTGAGCGGCGTCGACAGCCTGATGCCAATGCTGCAGGCTTGGAAGAAGGCCGGAAAAATACGATATATCGGCGTTACAACTTCGCGGGTTTCGCAGCACGCGCAGATCGTCGAAGCGATGAGGAAGTATCCGCTCGATTTCATTCAGGTCGATTACTCGATCGCGAATCGCGATGCGGCCACGACCGTGTTTCCGGTGGCGCTCGAGCGACGTGTGGCAGTGTTGGCC
>JBOGLI010000661.1:0-1723 GCA_050746165.1 Terriglobales bacterium
GAATGGGCAAGCCGGTGCTGCTCCGTCGCTTACTGACAAGATGTATCTTGAGGGGGTTCTCGAAAAGGCGGCTACGCCGGTCACTTCGGCTGATGCCGACAAGGCGCTGGAGGCTCTTGTCCTGGCGAACGCCAAAATTGCCTCGGCCGGTCCGGCCGATGCAAATGCAGCCGTCCAGAACTTTACGCAACTTGCCAACGACGCCTACAGGGCCTATAGCGCGTTTCTGGCCAAATGATATGGGTCTTCCGTGAATCGTGTGGGTGATTATCGTGGGTCAGAGCAGCGGAAGCATGCATGGACATTGGCTTTTCGAAGCTTGGAGCCGCGCTTGGATCCGGCATGATGAGGCATGGCGGCGTTTGGCAAGCGACAGCATCGTCTGTCGGATGGGTATTCGTTTGCGGGTTTCCGTGCACAGGCGACCGTGCGCGGGGTGTTCGGTGACCCGGATGTGCGGATCGTCACTCTGCACCGGCGCTCAAAAAAACCGCCTGCGGCTGCTGCGGGCAGGTGCAGACGGGCTGGTACGACCGGACCAAGCGGCGGGTTCGCGATCTCTCGAGCGCCGGCTTTCGTATCGTCCTGGAGTTCGAGGTGCGACGCATTGCGTGCCCCACCTGCGGTGCCGTGAAGCGCGAACGGCTGGCTTTCGTCGCAGACAATCCGCACTTTACCAAGCGCTTTGCGTTCTATGTTGGCCGTCGCTGCCGGCAAGCCTCGATCCGCGACGTCGCCAAGGAACTGAAGCTCACCTGGGACACGGTCAAGGCGCTGGAGATGCAGTATATGCGCGCGCAGATCGATCGCGCTGGCGCGCCGGCACCGAGGGCCATCGGCATCGATGAGATCGCGGTCCGCAAGGGGCATAACTATCGCATTGTCGTCAGCGACCTGGTTCGCAAACGACCGATCTGGTTCGGCGGAGACGATCGCTCAGAGGCCAGCATGGCGCAATTCTACGCCTGGTTGGGAGCCAAGAAAACCAGCAAAATCAGGCTTATCGTGATGGACATGTGGAAGCCGTTCCGCAACGTGGCACGCGACAAGGCACCGCAGGCAGCGATCCTGTTCGATAAGTTCCACATCATGCGCCATCTCGGCGACGCGCTCGACAAGGTGCGCAAGGCGGAATACGCCCGCCTGCGTGGCAAGGACCGCCGCTTTATCAAGGGCCAGAAGTACACGCTGCTGTCGCATCGCGACAACCTCACGCTCGACGGCAAGCGCTCGCTCACGCTGCTGCTGGCCGCCAACAGGCGTCTCAATACCGCCTACCTGCTGAAGGAAGCATTCGGTCAGCTCTGGGATTACCGGCGCGAGGGCTGGGCGCGGCGGTTCTTCGAGAACTGGCGCGCCAGTCTCAAGTGGCAGCGGCTCCAGCCGTACGAACGGTTCGCTGAGATGATCGACCGGCACTGGGACGGCATCGCCGCCTACAGCAGACCAGAGAACAAGGTCTCGCTCGGCTTCGTCGAGGGGCTCAACAACAAGATCCGGGTGTTCCAGCGACGCGCCTACGGACTGAAGGACGAGGAATACCTCCGCCTCAAGGTCCTCTCATGCATGCTTCCGCTGCTCTGACCCACGATAATCACCCACACGATTCACGGAAGACCCCTTATACTTAGGTAGCTCGCTGCCGTCGTCGTCGGGGAAATGGAGATGCACCTCTTCCGATGTCGATTCGATAATTAGAATCGACTGCTTGTAACGGTATTCC
>JBOGLI010000662.1:0-4060 GCA_050746165.1 Terriglobales bacterium
GCGCGGGTGTGCACGTCGAGGCAGTACGGGCACTGCGTCGTGCAGGCAACGGCCAGCGCGATCAGCTCGCGGTATTTCCGCGGAATGGCGCCATCGTCGCGGCCGACAATCTTGTCGAACTCTACAAATGCGGCAAATTCGGTGGGCGCCAGTTGTTTGAACTCGGCGAGTTTCTTCAGGTCGTCGGAATCGTGATAGTGCATGGTGCCTCCATTGGAAGGTGTCAGGATACCTGAACCGGAGTTAAGAATGAGTCGCAGCCTCGATTTCCGATTCAAGATCTTCGCGGCTTCGATCGCGCAACAGCAGCACGGCAATTCCGGAAACCATGCAGGCAAAGATCAGGTACACGGCTGGCGCCATCCTGCTGCCCATGGCGCGGACGAGTGCGACGCCGACGAACGGCGCCGTTCCCCCGGCGATCCCGATGCCGACATTTAGTACGAATGCATGCCCGCTGACACGATACCCGCGCGGAAACTGCTCCGCGAGCATTGCCGGCGCGGCGCCCATGACGAGCGACAACAGCCCGGCGAGCACCATTTGCGCCGCCCATAATCCGGGGACACCCGTCCGCGTCACTAGCCTGAATAATTCCCACGTGACAGCGGCCTGCAGAAAGAATGCGATGGCCAGCAGCGTGCGCCGGGGGATCCACCGGTCCGAGATAAATCCAGCCAGCGGAACGACGGCGAGGGCCAGTGCTTGTCCCGCGGTGTTGACCTGGAGAGCCGTCGCCTCGCTTACGTTCGCGAATTCGCGGGCGAAAGTCGGCAGGAAGACCATGATGACGTAGTTCGATACACCATATCCGCACGTGAACAGCAGCGCGGTGATCATGGTGTGCGGAAGCTCGCGAAATGCCTGAAGCGCCGGCCAGCGGGAAATCAGTCGTGTCATTGATCTTTCGCGGCGCGTTCTCTCGCTTTGCGAAGGCGATTGTGGCTCACCCGCTTGGATCTCGGTTGCTTCCGGAGGCAGATGACGCCGGAGCAGATATGCGACAAATGCAAGCACGCCGCCGAAGAGGAACGGCACGCGCCAGAATTCCGGCGAGGCCGCCGCGTAAGTCGCAGTAACGGCCGCGGCGCCCGCCGCCAGCAACATTCCGATGGTTGCGCCGATGTTGGCGACGCTTCCGGCAAAGCCGCGCCGGTTCGGCACGGCGGTCTCCACCAGGTAGGTGACGGATCCTACGAACTCTCCGCCCACCGAGAAGCCTTGGAACAATCGTATGAGCATCAGCAGGAGCGGCGCTGCTACGCCGATCGCCGTGTAAGACGGCAGGAGACCGATGGCGACGGTTGCCGCGCCCATCAGCAATACGGAAAGCACCAGCACGTACTTGCGTCCGCGGCGGTCGCCGATGCGGCCGAGCACGATCGCGCCGATCGGCCGCATCGCGAACCCGACGGCAAACCCTCCGTACACCCCGAGCAGCGCGGCGATCCGGTCATGAGAGGGAAAGAAGAGGGAAGCCAGCACCGGCGCGAGCAGGCCGTAGAGACCGAAGTCGTACCACTCGACGATATTGCCGACCGCGCCCGCCAGTACGACCCGCGTTCTGGAACTTATGGCCACTCAGATAGCAGCGATCCCCACACGGATCGCGAATCCGACGATTGTAGACCACACGCAAAAAATCGGGGGAACCGGCCATCGCCGATTCCCCCAGCGGATCCTCCCCCGAGGAACCGTGAACCTATTGAACCGTTACCGAGACCGACGTCGAGTGCGCCACGCCCGCCGAGGTGGCGGTCACGACAACCGTCTTCGTGACCGACGGGTGGGTCGTGCTGGTCGAGGTAGAGTTCGATGTCATTGAGCCGCCACCGCACGCTGCCAGCGCCATCAGCGCGGCAATCGTAAGCGCCAGGATCCAGCGCCTCCTTCGCGTTGCAGCCGCGCCGATGGAGATGAATCCAAAGGGCGCGAGCATGAGCGCAACCACATTCCATCCCGCCGGACGGCGCGTCGGTCCGGTGTTCGAGGCGATCGTCGCCGAAGTGCTGAGCGTCAGCGTCGAACTTGCGCCGCCGCTTCCGGGCGTCAGGGTGGCGGGCGAGAACGAGCAGCTCATACCTGCCGAAAGGTCGGTGCAGGAGAGCGTCACCGGCGCGTTAAATGCCCCGAACCTCGGCGCCAGCGAAATTGCGTACGAGGCGGCCGTGCCTGCCGTCACGGTTGCCGCGGGATTCGTAGCGGCTACGGCGAAGTCGGAGACAGTTACGTTGAGCGTGACTGGCGAAGAATCCTGCTCGCCATCGTTGACGATGAGCGTGACCTTGGACGCGCCAAACGGCAGCGTTACATTCGGCCTAACGCCGGTGACGGTTGCGCCCTCGGCAAACGGGCCGCTCCAGCGGTAGGTGAGGGCATCGCCGTCCGCATCGGTAGAAGCCGAGCCGTCCAGCATGACCGTCGCGCCGGAACTCAGCGCGCCGGAAACCAGAGTGTCCGCGCCGCCATTCGCCACCGGAATCGCGTCCACCGGCTCGAATAATGCGAATGGCGACAGCGACGTCGTCGCTCCAGAAACTGCACCGACGGCGGCGTTTACCGCCATCGTGCGATCAACCCAGACGCCATTCTCCATGTGGAACAGGCGCACCTTCGACGGATGATGGAAGGCACCCGCGGGGAACTGGAAGCTGAGTTGGATCATGCCCGTGTAGGTCGCGCTCGTCGCAACGTCGTAGTACACGGCCGCTGCGCCGGAGCGGAAGCCCGCGGGCGGAGGCGTGGTGAGCGGAAGCGTCTTCAGTGAAGTGCTGCCGGGAGCGGAGACGTTGGCGAAGTCGACGGTCGCATTTTCGGTGCCGTCTGCCGCCAGCACGGAAATGTTCGCACCCGCCGAGGTGTTATAGATCTGGTCGGTTGGGCTGATTTGGGCGCTGTTATTGGCCGGATTGGGGTCGTACTCCAGCGCGCTCGCCGACGAGGTGAGGGAAGCCCATCCTCCGGTGGGAGCGTCGACCGCGACCGATACGCTCTTATTTCCGGATAACGCCAGCGAGCCAATGCTGCAGGTCAGCACCGGTGCGCTGAAACTGCAACCGCCCGATGCATTCGTGTACGAGACGAAGGTGAAGCGGTCGAGAGTTATGCGTAGCGACACTGAGGACGCCGGTGAGGGGCCCGAATTCGTCACGGTCGCCGTGTAGGTCGGAGAGCCTCCCGAAACGGAGAAGGCGTTGGTAACAACCAGGTCGGAAATACCAATCACGTTCACGGTCGCGCTCGCGGTCCGGGACGGATCGGCGACGCTCGTCGCCGTGACCGTGACGCTGCCAACCGAGGCCGGTGCGGTGAAGAACCCGCTCGCGTCGATCGTGCCCGCGGTGGCCGTCCAGGTGACGCTCGTATTCGTCGCGTTTGTCACGGTCGCCGTGAATTGTTGCGTCGCGCCGAGATGAACCGTGGCGTTAAGCGGGGAAACAGCAACGGTGACCGGCGGCACGATGGTCACGGTTGCCGTTGCGGAGTTGTTAGCAGTGTTCAACTCAGATTCGGCAGCGCTGACCGATGCAGTGTTGATCGCGCTGCCGATGTTTGCAGCCGTGACGGTAATGTTCACAACCGCCGATGTTCCGCTGGCCAGCGACCCCAGCGCGCAGGTAATCGTGGTGGTGCCGCTGCAAGTCCCCTGCGAAGGCGTAGCCGATACGAATGTAACCTGCGACGGCAGGGTATCGGTCAAGGTGACGGACGTGGCGCCGTTGCCACCAACGTTCGACACTGTGACGGCATATCCGAAGCTGTTGCCCTGAACAACCGGAACCGTCGCGGTTGAAATCGAGACGGAAAGGTCGGGGCCAAGGCCCGATGGGGCAAAGCCGCTGGACGCCAGATACACGTCGCTGGAGTAGTACCCGCTCGGATTGGTGAGGATGTTGGTCGAATCGGTATCGAAGGCTACGACGGTGCCATCGCCGCTGATGGCGCCAAAGTAATAGATATCGCTGTCGGGTAAATTGCCGTCGTTAGTGCTTTCGACAACTACGGTACTGGGAGTACAGGGTCCGGTTGCGCCGAGGCACGTATCGCGGACGACTTGAAT
>JBOGLI010000663.1:0-4747 GCA_050746165.1 Terriglobales bacterium
CGGCATGAGCGTGGGCGCGGAAGTGGCTGCCAATGCGAGCGCCGCGGTAGATCACGACGTGCGGATGGATGACGGCGTGGTCGCCGATCTGCACGTCCTCCTCGATGACGACGTAAGGACCGATCGAGGCCTGGATGCCGACGCGCGCGGAGGGATGGATCACGGCCGTCGAATGAACGCCGATCGGCCTCCGAGGCGGATGATGAAAGAGGCCGATGGCGCGGGCGAAGGCCAGGTACGGGTTGTCGCAGCGCAGGGTCGCGGCGGCGATGGCAGGGAAGTCGGGAGCGACGATCACGGCCGAGGCCTTGGTCGTGCGGGCCGCCGCGGCGTACTTGGGATTGGCGACGAAGGTGATCTGGCCGGGACCGGCTTCTTCAATGCCGGCGACGCCGGTGATCTCGGCGTCCTGGCCATCGAGGCGGGCACCGAGCTTCTGCGCGATGTCGGAAAGCTTCATGGCGGGAAGTATAAATGCGAGTGCTCAGTGCTGAGTGGCTAGTGCTGAGTTGATCAGCGAAATTGAGGTTCGACAAAAGCGAGCGCAGAGATCGCGGAGAGGCAGAGAACGCAGAGGTTGAGGAACGAGAAAGACAGAAGCCAGTCAGCCTTGGCGCGACGAATTTGTTTTCCTTCCTTCGCGAACGCCATATAATCGCGCGTTCCCGGAGGAGTCCCATGAAAACGTTCGCTCGCGTCCTATTTTTCTGCGTGCTCGTCTCGGCGTTCGCCGGCGCCCAGACTGCGCTGCTGCACCATCCTGCCGTCAATTCCAACCAGTTGGTATTCACCTATGGCGACGATCTTTGGAGTGGCCCGCGCGATGGCGGTCCAGCGCACCCGCTGACTACGGGAGACGGGACGAAGGCGGATCCATTCCTCTCGCCGGACGGGAAATGGATCGCTTACTCGGGAACGTACGATGGCAATACCGATGTGTACGTCATGCCGGCTGAGGGCGGCGTGCCGAAGCGGCTGACTTTCCATCCGGGCGCCGACGTCGTGCAGGGTTGGACGCCGGACAGCCAGGCGGTGCTCTTCCGGTCGGGCCGGAACAGCTACTCGCGATTCACGCGGCTGTTTACGGTCGGACTGGCTGGTGGGCTGCCACATGAAATGCCGCTGCCCGAGGGCGAGATGGGATCGTTCTCGCCGGACGGAAAGTATCTGGCGTACGTTCCGGTGTGGAACTGGGGCGGGGCGACGGCGTGGAAGCGCTACCACGGCGGACGTCAGGGGCGGATCTGGATCGCGCGGCTTTCCGATTCTCACGTGGACGAGATTCCGCGAAAAGACTCGAACGACTTTTGCCCGATGTGGGTCGGAGACAAGATCTATTTCCTGTCGGACCGCAGCGGCGCAGTGTCGCTGTTCGTGTATGACACGCGCAGCAAGAAGGTGGACCCGCTGCTTCCGGGAGTTTCGTCGGATATCAAGTGGGCATCCGCGACTCCCGATGCGATCGTGTACGAGCAACTCGGCTCGCTGCACAAGCTGGATTTGAAATCGTTGAAGAGTGCCGAGCTGAAGTTCGCGGTGGCGGGCGATCTGCCAAGTCTGCGGCCGCATTTCGAGAAGGTAGCTTCGGCGGTGGAAAATTACGGGATTTCGCCGAGCGGAGTGCGCGCCGTCTTTGAGGCGCACGGGGAGATCCTCACGGTCCCAGCGGAGCATGGCGACATACGCGATCTGACGAATACGACCGGCTCGGCGGAGCGCGATCCGGCGTGGTCGCCGGATGGCAAGTGGATCGCCTACTTTTCCGATGCGAGCGGCGAGTACGAACTGCACCTGAGTTCACAGGACGGCACGCAGACGAAGAAGCTCGCGTTGGGCGATGCGCCCTCGTATTACTACGAACCGGTGTGGTCGCCGGATGCGAAGAAGATTGCTTATACCGACAAGCGGCTGAACGTGTGGTACATCGACCTGGCCAGCGGGAAGTCGGTGAAGATTGACACCAATACCTACGAGACGCCGCAGCACACGCTGGACCCGTCGTGGTCTCCCGACAGCAAGTGGATTACCTACACGAAGCTTCTGCCCAGCCATATGCGGGCGGTGTGCGTGTATTCGACGGAGTCGGGGAAGGCGACGCAAATCACCGATGGCATGAGCGATGCGCGCTTCGCGTTATTCGACAAGAACGGCAAGTACCTGTATTTCACGGCGTCGACGAACTCCGGTCCGACGAACGGGTGGCTCGATCTTTCGAGCATTGCGTGGCCAGCAACGCGGAGCGTGTATGTCGTCGTGCTGCGAAACGATTTGCCTTCGCCAATCGCGCCGCTGAGCGATGACGAGAAATCGGTAGAGAAGAGCGGGACGACCGCAGTGCTCGCGACTGCCGACGCTGGCGTGACCGTCGAGACGCCAGTGCTACAGCAGGAAGCGCAGCAGACGGAGAAGGAGAAAGCTGTCGGGAACGAACCGGAGAAGGCGAAGAAGCCGGAGCCGGTATCGGTGCGCATTGACCTCCAGGACATCGGGCAGCGTATTCTCGCCCTGCCGATTCCGGCGCGCAACTATGTAGGCATGGAAGCAGGCGCGTCAGGAACGCTATTCCTTACGGAAGCCTCCGTGCTGCCCGGGTTTGCCGGCGGAACGCCGGGGAATTCGATCTACCGCTTCGAGCTGGAGGCGCGCAAGACGCAGCCGATCGTGGCGGGTGTTAGCGCGTTCCGGTTGTCACAAGACGGGAAGAAGATGTTGTACCGGCAAGGTTTCGGGCAGGCGGGGAAATGGATGATTGCTGCTGTGCCTCCGCCGACACGTCCGGACGCGCCTCCGAGCATGGGCGAGGGTGCGCAGGGGCCGCGCGTGGCCGGCATGCCGCTGAAGACCGACGAGATGCAGGTGTACGTCGATCCCCGGGCCGAATGGGGCCAGATGTATCACGAGGTGTGGCGGATCGAGCGCGACTTTTTCTACGATCCCAACCTGCATGGGGTGAACTGGCGCGCGGCCGAGAAAGAGTACCAGCCGCTGGTGAATGTGGCGGCGAGCCGCGGCGACATCACGGACATCTTCACCGACATGCTGGGTGAATTGTCGGTGGGACATATGTTCGTGCGCGGACCGCAGCCGCCGCCTTCGGACCAGCCGAAGACCGGACTGCTGGGCGCCGACTACATCATCGAGAACGGGCGGTACAAATTCCTGAAGGTGTATTACGGCGAGAACTGGAACCCCGAGTTGCGCGCCCCGCTCACCGAGCCGGGTGTGAACGTGAAAACGGGCGAGTACCTGCTCGCGGTCAACGGACGCGAATTGAAGGGGAGCGACAACATCTTCGAATTGTTCCTGGCGACCGGCGGCAAATCAACGACGCTGAAGGTAGGAGCGGATCCGACGGGCAAGGGAGCTCGAACGGTGTCGGTGGTGCCGATCGAGAACGAGACGCTGCTGCGCAACCGGGCGTGGATGGACGCGAATCGCCAGAAGGTTGACGAGTTGAGCGACGGGAAACTGGCGTACGTGTACTTGCCTGATACGAGCGTCGGCGGGTGGACGAACTTCAACCGCTATTACTTCGCGCAAGTAGGCCGTGCGGGCGCGGTGCTGGATGAGCGCTTTAACGGCGGCGGTTCGGCGGCCGATTACATCATCGACAACCTGCGGCGGCCGCTGATGAACAAGTGGATGACGCGCGAGGGTTCCGATTTCAGCACCGTGCTGGCCGCCATCTACGGGCCGAAGGTGATGATCACGAATATGTACGCCGGCTCGGGCGGAGACGCGCTGCCCTGGTACTTCCGGCACGAGAAGATCGGGAAACTGATCGGAACGCGCACCTGGGGCGGGCTGGTAGGGATCTACGATTATCCGCCGCTGATCGATGGCGGATCGGTCACGGCGCCGCGCGTGGCGTTCTATAACTTGAACGGCGAATGGGACGTAGAGAACCACGGAGTCCCGCCAGATGTGGATGTGCCATTCGATCCGGCGGCGTGGCGGCAGGGACACGATCCGCAACTCGAGAAGGCGGTCGCCGTGGCGTTGGACGAAACGAAGGCGAGTCCGACGAAAGTCGTGGAACGGCCGGCATTTCCAAATTACCACCCATCGCCGACATCGAAGGCGGCGGGGGGAGGACAGTAAAAGCAACGCAGCCGCTGATTAACGCTGATGAACGCTGATAACACAGGAGACAACCAGTCAGCGTTCATCACCGTGCCGTTCCGTTGTTCTGTGTCAGGTGGATTAGCGTCGGCGGGGTCCCTTTGCCGACGCCTGGGATCCTGGTGGTTCACGGAACGGCTCCACCGGAATGCGCTCGTAACACACGTCGAGCACGGTCAAGTATTCTGTACCGCCCGGAGCTTGGAGAACTACGCTGTCGCCCGCTGCCGACTTCATCAAGGCGCGGCCCAGGGGCGACATCCAACTGATGTGGTTGCGGTTGAGATTAACTTCGTCGGTGCCCACGATGCTCACCACTCGCTCCGCTCCCGCGGCATTGGCGTAGCGCACGGTCGCTCCGAAGAATGCCCTCGTCTTTGTCTCTGACTCTGCCTGCCCCGGGCGCAACTTCGAGAAGGCTCTGGGAGCTTCCGGGTCCACCACTTCCGCGGCTTCGATTCGCTTGGTGAGAAAGCGAATCCGGCCATCTATCTGCCGCAGCCGCCGCTTGCCGTACTGATAGTCGGCGTTTTCACTGCGGTCGCCATTGCCGGCAGCCCACGCGACCACCTCCGTCACGGCTGGGCGTTCTCTGGTGAGCAGAAACCGGTGCTCATCTTTGAGG
>JBOGLI010000664.1:0-6324 GCA_050746165.1 Terriglobales bacterium
GCTCAGCAGCGCCGCGCGCGTCGCCGGTATGCGATTTGTCAGGGTCCGGCAGGAGCCGCTGTAGCGCAGCCCGTCTCCGGCGCCCGCAAGATGGCCCTTGAGACCGGAGTCGCGTTGAATGAAGCCGTGATACTGCGCCTCAAGATCGCGCTGCGTGATCGACCGCGCTTTGTCTTCAACCAGCAACACGGCATCCGTTCCAGCGGGATTGAAGAAGAAGCATAGCTTGCGGGCCGACGCGCCGATATCGGACAAGTGACGTGATACGGCGACGGACGCGGAAGCATCAAGGATGACGTCGGCGTTCGCAAACGCGGCGTCGAGAGTCTGTTTCGACTCGCCGGGATTGAGCACGTCGCAAATGATAGGCCTGCATTGCTCCTGGAGAAGGTCGGATAGCTGTCCAGCGAGGGCAGGCGCCTTCGGTGCCGCTACATCGGCCGGGAACAATGCATGCCGCGCGAAATTGTGGGGAAGCAGGTAGTCCTGATCGGCCACCGTCCAGGTGAATTTCCCCTCTCGGGCCAGATCGACCGCGACCTGCGAGCCGATCGCGCCGGCGCCGACCAGGACAACCTTGCGCCGGTCCGGCTGGCCTCCCGCCACGGCGACGGCCAGCTCGCGGGTGAAGGCCTGGTGGACCTGGGCCATTTCCACCTCGCTGGCCATTCCGGCAACATCGTCCCCTTGTGACAAGAGCCGCGAGTAGCCTTTTTGGTCGATGTTTTTCGCGAGGACGCCCAGCTTCACGCCAAGCTCGCCCGACTGAGTCAAACAGATGAAGGCGCGCGTGTCATGAGCTTCGCGCCCGCTCGCCGCCCGTGTCGGAAAATCGACGACAATCGCAAGACGGCAATCCAGTCGCCGCAGTTTATCGGCGGTGATCCCGGCCCATTCTTTCAGTCGCTCCTTGATGACAGGCATGATTTCGATGCCGCCGCGCTTCAACTCCTGATTCAGCTCGCCGAGCGTGCGCGGGGCAATCCGCATCCGCGCCGCGGTGCTTTGCGGCCGGGATTGAAGAATCAGCATCACAAAACCGGGCAGGTTTCGCGCTTTTGGAACGATATGCTCGGCACGGTAGGCGAGACTGATGCGGTTGTTGTCCGGCCGCATGAAGCCGATCAGTTCGGCAGGGCTGCTGCCCGTCTCCGTCAGCACATCGGGCGGGATGATCATTGCCGCGCTGGTCGGGAAAAATAGCGGTTCCAGCGGCTGAGACGGATCGTGAAGCTCGCCGCGGGCGGCCTTAGCCAGCCATAGCTGCGTGCGCCGAATGAGGTCGAAGCTCGTGCTCGTGAGTCGCGCCTCCGCCCAGGGGCGGTCGTCTATGCACAGCGACCGAGGCACATCCGACGGAGTGAGATTTTGATGCTCGACGTCCGGGAAATCGGACCGCAGCGCAAATACGCGCGGCTGTCCGCGCGCGAGAGGAAAAAAGATCGCTATCGGCTCGACGCCGCGGATCGCGTTGGCGAGATCCTGCGGCCTCTCGACATTAGTTTCAAAATGCACTGCGCCGTATTCATCGTTCTGCCGCAGCGATACGGGGCGCGCGCCGGCGGCGTAGCCCTCGGCGAGAAACGACGCCAGAGCCCGGGCGGGCTCTGGCGTCAATTGTTCAGGGCCGATCTCGGTGCCAAATCCGGCCCACCAGGTGTGCAGCCCGTCCATCAGCCGGCACGGGCCGGCGTCGAGATGATGCTCGCCGCGCCGATGGTCGCCGACACCATCAGCAGCCGCGCTCCGCGATCGGTAATTTCGATGGTCGTCGGCTTCGGCTTGCTCGCCGACGGCAGGTCCATCGTAACTTTGAACTGACCGTCCTTCTGGCGGGCGACGCGCTTGTAATATGTCGCGGCCTGACGATGCGGCGGCTGCACATCCTCGTCTTCGGCGCTGCCGTTGACCGGGATCGACCAGCTCGTCGACATCATGGTGTGGCGGTCCTGGCCCTGAGTCTCGCAGAGCCACTTCACTTCGTCGGTCGGGGTGGTTTCGTCCTTGCCCTTCTCCGGGCCGATGGCGGTGTACGAGCAGTGGTGCGGCGCCTTGAAGATGTCCCACAGCAAACGGTCATCGTTGCCATGGCGCTTGGAGGTTTTCACGATCTGCTCGATCGACTCGTGGTCGATGTCCGACATGAACAGCGCCCGCGTCTCGCGGCTGCCTTCGAGGAAGGTTGCCTGGAACACGACGCTATTCTGGTTGCGGTCGATAACCTCGCTCTCGCTCTGCCGCCAGCCGAACGGCGCATGGATGAAGAACTGCACCCGTTCCGGTCCGAAGATTGAATAACCGGGCACATATTGGCCCGCGTCGGTGATCAGGTGCGCGCGGCATTCCAGGGAAAGGCCTTGCTGTTCCAGCCACTCCTTGAGCTTTGCCGGGCGGGAGAAGACGCGGACACCGTAACCTTCACGCAGCCGGTGACGCGCTTCTTGGCGGATAACGCGCGCGCAGTCTTCGCACCCGTCTTCGAGGATGGCGCCCGCCGGCACCCACAATTCCTTGATTTTGATCCGGCCCTCGCCCTGATACTTCTTGGCGTGGTCGAACCAGAAGAAGTCGCTCGATCCGCGGCAGTGATCATCATCGAGGTGCGTGTAGCAGACGACATCGTAGTCGCTGCGCTTGGCGGCGCGGAGGTCGTTCTTGAGCTCGGTCGGCAGATCGATGCGCTTGTCGGCCGGGTAGTCGGCGTTGCGCATGTCGGCGTAATCGACGAGCATCTTCTTGTTATCAGTGAGATCGATGCGGGTGCAGTCGGCGTTCCCGAGCGGATGGAAGGTCAGTTTTGAAGTCATGGTTGGTCTCACTTTCTGGCTGAGATGGGGCGGTCCGTGGGCAGTAGGGAATATCCCGCTCGCGTTGTCCAGCGTTTTATTGACGCAAAGCCAAGATATGATCTATTTTGTGCTTATCACAAACATTTTCCTCGACCCCGGAATGTTTGCCGGATTGACAGATTCAGCAAGCTGGATTCTTGTGTGCCAATGAGCGACATGGACGTCTACAAGATGCTCGGCTCCCATGCCGCCACGCGGCGCAAGCACTTGGGGCTCAAGCAGGAAGACGTCGCGAAGCAGATCGGGCTCAGCCGCGCCTCGTTGGCGAACCTCGAGACCGGCCGCCAGAAGATCCTACTCCATCACGTTTATAAGCTGGCGGCGGCCCTCGAACTGCGTTCGATCACGGAACTGATCCCGAACACGCTCGTCGAGATTGAGCCGGTCGATTTTTCGGGCGACGCTGTCAGCGAGCAGCAGAAAACCACGCTTGAAGATTTCGTTCGGCGCATAGGAAAGAAGAAATCATGAGCAAAAAAGACGAGGCAAGGCGCAAAGCGCGCGAACTCATAAAGGAGTTTGGAATCAAGTCGCTCCCCGTCAACGTCGAACGCATCGCCCGTTCGCTCGGAGTGAAGGTGGAGTTCGCGCCGTTTGATGACGAACTCTCCGGGATGGCATTCATCAAAGACGGTATTCCGGCGATCGGCGTCAACTCACTGCATCACCCAAATCGGCAGCGGTTTACCTTGGCACACGAGTTGGCCCACATCATGCTCCACCCGACCGAGCTGAAGAAGGCCGTACACGTCGACAAGGGTTCGTTGCGGCGGGACCGCGTTTCTACCACCGGCACGGACATGCTCGAAATCGAAGCCAATGCCTTCGCGGCGGAGCTGTTGATGCCCGAAGAGCTTCTGTCGGCCGCGCTCGACGAAAGGCTCGACCTTGAGGATCCACAGGTGCTGGAAAGGCTGGCAAACAAATTCCGCGTCAGCATGACTGCCCTCCAGCACAGGCTTCACATCTAGAACGGAAGTCGAGGGCGCATTGAGCTTCGTCATCTACGATGTTGAAACGACGGGCCTCAACAGGCGCTTTGACCAGATTCTGCATTTCGCTGGCGTCCGTACTGACGACAAACTGGCGCCGACGGCGACCATTGAAGTCCGATCGCGGCTCCTGCCCTACGTCGTGCCTGCGCCCAAGGCACTGCTGCTGACGGGCACCTCGCTCCGGACCATCACCGATCCGCGCCGGCCCTCGCACTACGAGATGGTCTGCGAGATTCAGAGGGCGCTGACAGGTTGGTCGCCCGCGTTGTTTCTTGGCTACAACTCGATACGCTTCGACGAGGAGTTTCTCCGGCAGGCCTTCTATCAGTGCCTGCATCCGACGTTCCTGACGAACACAAACAGCAACGCGCGCGCCGATGTCCTCAGCCTGATGCGCGCGGTGGCATGTCTGCGTCCCGGTGTGCTGCAGGTGCCTTACGACTCCGAAGGGCGTCAGGTATTCCGTCTCGCCGACTTGGCTGCGGCGAACGGATTCACTTCCGGTGGCGCGCACGACGCCATGTGCGACGTCGAACTCACGCTGCGGCTCTGCCAGCGCGTGCGCGAGGGGGCGCCGGAAGTCTGGTCGAGCTTCCTGCGCTTCGCCTCGAAGCAATCGGTGATCGCCTTTATCCGGGAGGAACCGGCCTTCGGCTACTTCGACAACTTCGAAGGGACACGGGACGTACGGCCTCTCACCCGCATCGGCGTCAGTCCGTTGGATGCGAACGTCCACTACTGCCTCGACCTGACGCACGACGTCGACGGGCTGCGGAGACTCACCGATGACGAGCTTGGCGAAGCGGTTCGGGCGACCTCCACGTCTCCGATCAGACGGCCTGCGGCCACCCGATCGCTCTGCATTCGACGATGAAGTCGCGCGCCGGGTGCGCGGTGGCGACGGGGAATTGCACTGGATGACGCTTCCGCAGGCCTTCGCGGAAATCGATGAACTTATCGCGGGCTCCCCGCAGCCGGAGCACGGACGTCTGCATGCGCTGCGCGAGGAGATGATGACCTTAGCGCGGGGTTGAGCACTGCATCTTCATGATGCCGCAGGTGCGACAGCCCAAGGATCGGCGTCCAACCCGACCCCAAAATAAAATATTCCATAATGGACGTTACACGCTAAGTGGCTGCTTACCCGCTGTTAATTGACTCTCCTGATAATAGCGGAATACATCAAAGGCGAATTGAGCGATGACCGCGGAAAATGATTTTTACAATCGGGTTGGTTTCGAGCGAATAAGCAGCCGTCAAATTGATGAACTCGTTGGCATTGCGCGGGGGCTTCTCGCTGACGGAAAACTCGACCAGAGCGAGGTCGAATTTCTGCAAAAATGGCTGGCCGCCAACGTTGAGATTAGCGACCAGCCTCTTATTGGCACTCTTTACGATCGGGTCAACGAGATATTGCGTGACAAAGTCGTCGATGCTGACGAAGCATCGGAACTGTTCGAAACGCTAAATCGCTTCGTCAATCGTGACTTCGAACTGGGCGAGACGTTAAAGGCTACGTCGCTTCCGCTCAATGATCCGGCGCCCGATCTTGTTTTTCCCGGGCGTCGTTATTGCTTTACGGGCACATTTACATTTGGTCAGCGAAAACAATGTGAACGCGCCGTAACCGACCGTGGCGGAGCGGCCGGTGGTCTGACACAAAAGACCCAATTTCTGGTGATCGGAACCTACGCTACAGAATCGTGGAAGCACTCGTCGTTCGGCAACAAGATTTTGCAAGCCTGCGAGTGGCGTGATCGGGGCCTGCCCGTCGCGATCGTTTCGGAAGCTCATTGGATTCGCTATCTCTAAGGTCACCCGGCAGAAAAACCTCTCAATATGTGGGATTCCTGCTCGTGCCAGCTGATCGAAGCTGCGTGATGTATGATCGCGAGATTCAAACCGGTCGGCTGCTCACCGGTCAGGACCGTTTTAGTGATTGCGGGGGAGAGAAACGCCAGGCGTATTTGGTTGCGCAAGACCTTGGGATGGACTCCGACTGTTGCGGCTAACGCCTCGACTGATCCGTGTTTGCCCGCGTGCAATAGCTTCAGCCATGCGTGAGCTCGGGCGATGGCCTGTATTAGCAGCGGGTTGGCCGGCCGCTTGGCGGTCGAATTGCTCTCATCAATCGAAGCAAGATCGCGCTTCTGTGCCGGCGACCATGCGACCTCGATAGGCGCAGAAGCCCCCTTGTGTGAGGCCCTTAGCGTGATTTTGAGTCGTCTCGCGTGCACGACGATGCGGTCGATGTTCTGTGCGACCAGCTCCCGCGGCGTGAGTCCCGCGCTACTGCCGTCCTCAACAAGAGAGCGAAGCACGATCATGACCGCCGCCTCGATTTCCGAGGCCGAGACGCGTGGAACCGAGCCGGCAAGAGCTTTCTTGCCGCGCAACAAGGCGGTGCTAACGTAGAACGGATAGCGCGCTCGGTTCTTTGTCGAGAAACTCGGGCTCATGCGGTTGCCGCGGTCGTCGAA
>JBOGLI010000665.1:0-9222 GCA_050746165.1 Terriglobales bacterium
AAGTCGGGGAATGAATACGCTCTGACGCCCGACACCGCGGCTTTCCTCAATCGCCACTCGCCCGCTTACATGGGCAGCGCCATCGGATTCCTCCTCTACCCGGAACACGTGCGCCGCTACGACACCGTTGCCGACGCCGTGCGCAAGGGTGGGGCCGCTGTCGAGGACGACACGATCGCTACCCCGGACAGCGAGATGTGGGTCACCTTCGCGGAGTCGATGGGAAAATTGCAGACGTTGACTTCGGAACTCCTCGCCAACGTGCTGCACGTCGAGGGCGCGCCGCGGCTCAAGGTGCTCGATGTCGCCGCCGGCCACGGCATGTTTGGCATTGCGCTCGCCAAGCGTAACCCGCACGCCGAAATCATCGCCCTGGATTGGCAGAACGTACTCGAGGTGGCAAAGAAATATGCCGAGCAGCACGGCGTCGCGCAGAACTGGCGCGCTCTTCCGGGCAGCGCTTTCGACGTCGACTTCGGGAAAGATTACGACCTGGTGCTGCTTACCAACTTCATCCACCACTTCGACAAACCCACCACCGAGAAGCTTCTGAAGAAAGTGCACGCCTCGCTCTCACCCAACGGCCGCGTCGCCATCCTCGATTTCATCCCCAATGAGGACCGTGTTAGTCCGCCGATGGCGGCGACGTTCCCCTTGACGATGCTCGTGGGGACCGCGGGCGGCGACGCCTACACCCGCTCCGAATACCAGCACATGCTCAAGAGCGCCGGATTCAACCGGGAGGAACTGCACGATCTTCCGCCCAGCTTCTTCCGCGCCATCGTCGCTGGTAAATAGCGGCGGATATTACATCGGTAATCGGACATCGGGAGTGCTCCCGCCATCCGGTTACCGATTTCTCTTTCGCCGAACCATTGCCGCTCCTGCCGGTGCGAATTCCGCTAGCCGTCCTGTAAACTTGCATGTCGCTTTTTAGAGCCGACAGCCGACAGCCGAGAGCCTATGTTCTCCAAGATCCTCATCGCAAATCGTGGCGAGATCGCGGTTCGCGTGATCCGTGCCTGCCGCGAGCTCGGCATCCGCTCCGTCGCGGTGTTTTCCGACGTCGATCGCGCCTCGCTGCATGTCCGGAAAGCCGATGAGGCTTATCCCATCGGTGCGGCGACGGCGAGCGAGTCGTACCTGAACATCGACAAGATCCTCGACGCGGCCCGCCGCAGCGGCGCCGAGGCGATTCATCCCGGTTACGGTTTCCTCTCCGAAAATGCGCGCTTCGCCCGTGCCTGCGAAGAGGTGGGCGTGAAGTTCATCGGTCCCACCGCGGCTGCCATGGAAATCATGGGCTCCAAAACGCGTGCCCGCCAGGAGATGGAAAAGGCTGGCGTTCCGTTTGTCCCCGGTTCTTCGCGCGGTCTCGATTATGGCGAGATGAAGAAGCTGGCCGAGAAAATCGGCTACCCGGTCATGTTAAAGGCGGCGGCCGGCGGCGGCGGCAAGGGAATGCGCGCCGTACATTCGGCGGACGAACTGCGCAGCGCCTACGACGGCGCTCGCAGCGAAGCCAAACGCGCCTTCGGCGATGACGAAGTCTATCTCGAGAAGCTCATCGTCAATCCCCGGCACATCGAAATGCAGATCCTCGCCGACCAGCAGGGGAACACAGTCTACCTGGGCGAGCGCGAATGTTCCGTGCAACGGCGGCACCAGAAAGTCCTCGAGGAGTGCCCTTCTCCCGTCGTTTATCCCGAGCTGCGCCAGCGCATGGGCGAGACGGCCGTGCGCGTCGCGCAGGCCGCCGGGTACACCAACGCCGGCACGGTGGAATTCCTCGTTGATGAGCAGCGCAATTTTTATTTCCTCGAGATGAATACACGGCTGCAGGTGGAGCATCCGGTCACCGAGATCGTCACCGGCCTCGACCTTGTGCACCTGCAATTGCGTATCGCCGCCGGCGAGCCTCTTCCATTTTCCCAGCACGACATCTCGCTGCGCGGCCATGCCATGGAATGCCGGATTTATGCCGAGGACCCGGACAACAACTTCTTTCCCAGCCCGGGCACGATCACGTTGCTGATTGCTCCCTCCGGTCCCGGCATCCGGCGCGATACCGGTATGTACGAGGGCTGGGCGGTGCCCATCGATTACGATCCGCTGCTTGCCAAGCTGATCGGTTACGGCGAAGATCGCGAGCACGCCATGCAGCGGCTGGAGCGTGCGCTCTACGAGTATTTTGTCGGCGGCATCAAGACCAATATCAGCCTCTTTCGACGCATCCTGCAGGACCCGGATTTTCGCGCCGGAAATGTCGACACCGGTTATCTCGACCGCTTGTTGAGTAAGCCCGCGCCGCCGCCTGCGCTGGAGGTGGACGGCGTGGACCGCACCGCTGAACGCTCGCGCGTCGGGGCTCTCGCGGCTGGAATCTTTGCAGCATTGGACGCTGCAGGCCGGCCGCCCTCGGCCGGCGGCGTTGCGAACGGATCACAGCCAGCCGAGGCAAACGGCGCGACGAAATCTTCCTGGAAGGAGGCCGCCCGCCGCGAAGCGCTGCGCTGACCGTAGCACCGGCGTCTCGCCGGTCACGCTGCACCCGTGCGAGTTACGGATTACCGATTACGAATTACTGATGTTCTACGACATTCTCATCGACGGCACCCCCCACAAGCTCGAACTCTCGCGCGAGGGCCGCGCCTGGTCGTGCCGCATTGACGGGGAACAGATCACCGTGGACGCGGTTCTCGCCCGCCCCGATGTCTTATCGGTCGTGATCGGTGGCGCTGCCTACGAAGTGAAGCGCGAGCGCACGCCCTCCGACACGCACCTGTGGGTCAAGAACTCCCGTTTCGCCGTCGAGGTGCGCGATCCGCGTTCGCTGCGCAGCCGCAAGGCCGCGGCCGCCGGCGCCGAAGGGCCGCAGAAGATCGTCGCGCCCATGCCGGGCAAGATCGTGCGCATCCTCGCCTCCGCGGGCGCCGCCGTCGAAGCTAAGCAGGGGATCGTAGTCGTCGAGGCGATGAAGATGCAGAACGAGATGAAAGCCGTGCGCAAGGGGACCGTCAAGCAGGTGCTGGTGCAGGAAGGTGCGACCGTCAATGCGGGCGACGTGCTGGCGATCGTGGAGTGAATCTCTGCCGCTCTGCGATCTCTGCGCTGAGGTTTTGAGGATTCGTTGACGTGCATGAATCTGATGGGATCGTCCGCATGAAGCAGTGCCCCGCCTGTGGGGTTAAGTTCGAGTGCCGTGCCGGAAATTGCTGGTGCGACAACGTCCCCATCTCCGACGCCAAGCGCGTGGAAATGCGCCTGTACTCCGACTGCCTCTGTCCCACCTGCTTGGACAAACCCGCTGTCAAGAAATAATTGGGTGCCCCACACATCGCGCTACACTGATGTCGATCTTCACGTTGCCCTTCGGCGCGATGTGTGGGAGGCGGAGTACTACGCCTCGGTGAGATCCGCGAAGGCGAATCCATCCCGCGTGACCACCTCGCCGGTGACCACCGGAATTTCACGCGAGAATCCCGGCGCCGCGTAGCAGAAGGTGTGGAACTCGCCGTTCTCGCCACAGGGATCGGTGTGTGGCGGCAAATCGACCAGCAGCGCCGCATTCCACTCGCGTCCGGCGAATTCGGGAGCCAGCTTTTTCAGATCGACGCAGGTAATCCGCGCCAGCAAGCCGCCCTGCAGCATCTCGCGCGCGAGCCGATCGGTCGGTATCTCCCAGAGCGGAAACAGCGGCTCCAGTCCGGTGCCGCGCAGTTGTTTTTCCCGGTATTCACGAATATCGCGCAGGAATAAATCCCCAAATGCGACGGCATCCATGCCGCAGGCAATGGCGTTCTTGCAAGCCCCTGCCATGATCGTTTCATACTGTTCGTTCGAACATGGCCACGGTAAGTCAAGGACTGTCACGGGCAGTCCGACGGAGGCGGCCTGCCGCTCCAACAATGTCCGGCGTACCGCATGCATCGCCACCCGCTGTGCCGCCTGGTTGATGGTCGTCAACAGGCCGACAACTTCCACGTCGGGCATTTCCCGCAGCACGTGCAGCGACCACGCGCTGTCCTTGCCGGAACTCCACGAGAGAAGGACGCGTTTCATGCGGCGACAACCAGCATAACGGACGCATCACCGGTTTCGAGTTGAACACGTTCAATATTGTGATTGACAAAATCTTGTGCCACGCGCATTGTTGAACATGTTCAAGTTGTGGGGTGGGGATGAATTTCCCAGTGTTCGGCTTTTTCCGCTGGCTAGTGACCTGGAACGGCGTTGTGACTCGCCGCCAGTACGCTGCCTCTGGTTTCGTTTTTACCGCGATCAAGTTCCTGATCGACCGCCATGTGGCCGGATCGTATGGCGTGGAATGGAACGTCTGGAACTACTTCGTTCCAACGCGCGCCAACTCGATCTTCGGCACTGTCAACGCCCATATGTATGCGACGTTGTGGGCGATTGCTCTGCCGTTCTTCTGGGTCGGGCTTTCGCTCACGTTGCGACGGCTGCGGTCCGCCCGGCTGCAACCGGGCTGGATATTCCTGTTTTTCGTCCCAGTTGCGAATCTTGTGTTCTTCCTCACCCTTTGCGTGTTGCCCGACCGAGAAGACGCACGCCAATTACGCGAGCCCAATGAGGGTGGCTACGCGACGGCGATCACCGGCATCATGGTTTCAGTCGCGCTGTGCATGACCGCGGCAGTACTGAGCATCAGCGGCCTTCACCTGTACGGGAACGCTGTATTCCTCGGCGTACCCTTCTTCCTCGGATTCATCTCTTCGGCGGTCTATAACCTGCCGCGCTCGCACAAACCGTGGAGCAGCGCCGTCGTCGGCGTCGCGACGGTAGTAGTGGCCGGTCTGCTGCTGTTCGGCTTCGCCTATGAAGGGCTGGTCTGCCTATTGATGGCGATGCCCCTGGCGTTGCCGCTGGCGATCGCGGGAAGCCTGCTGGCGGAGCGACTCCTGGCGCGTCGGCGCGGTCCGGCGAACCCGACGATGGCAGCGTGGATATTTGTGCTGCCGCTGGCAATACTGGGCGAATACGAAATGCACGCAACGCCGCCGGTCCTGCACGTGACCACGAGCATCGAAATCGCGGCGCCGCCTGAGGTCGTGTGGCAGAACGTGATTTCCTTCCCGCCCCTGGCGCCGCCGCAGGACTGGGTCTTCCAAACCGGCATCGCCTATCCGACGGCGGGCGTGATCTATGGCCATGGCGTCGGGGCGGTGCGCCATTGCAAGTTCTCAACCGGAGAATTTGTGGAGCCGATCACCGTCTGGGACGAGCCGCAGCTCCTGGCCTTCGATGTCGCCGAGCAGCCGATGTCGATGCGTGAACTGAGCCCCTGGAAGATCACGCCCCCGCACCTGGAACGCAATGACATGCGCGCGCTGCGCGGGCAGTTCCGCCTCGTCGCGCTGCCCAACGGCCATACGCGGCTGGAAGGTACCACGTGGTATCAGAATTACTTCTGGCCGCAGCCTTACTGGCGGGTGTGGTCCGATTTCATCGTGCACCGCATACACCGCCGCGTCCTGGGGCACGTTAAACGTCAGTCCGAGGCCCAGTTTTCCACCGTTATGCACAACATTGTTCGTTGACGCCATCCTGCGCTGCGGGGACAATCGATGTTCCCGATGCTCATCTATCTTTCCGGTTCCATCGAATACGCCGCAGACTTCGGCAAGAGCTGGCGTGCTGAGATTGCCCCGTTTCTGCGGGCGCTCGGCCACGACATCTACGATCCCGCCGCCGACGAGAAGAAGAACCTGGAAGACGACGAGGCCCGCGAATTTCGCAAGTGGAAGGCCACCGACCTGCCGCGGTTCCAGCGCGTGCTGCGCAAGATCATCGCCTGGGACTTGGACTGGATCGATCGCAGCGGTTGCGTGATCTGCTTTTTCGACGAGGCGGCGGCGCGCGGCGCTGGCACACAGGGGGAAGTCACCCATGCACAGCGCCATGGCATTCCCGTTTACCTCGTCTTGGGCATGCCGCTGGAAAAGATCAGCGGGTGGGTGCTGGGCTGCGCAACGGAAGTGTTCGCGGATTTCGAGGAACTGAAAGAAGCGTTCAATTCGAAGAACGTACAGGTGTTGCCGATTGTCGACTTGCTGACGACGGGCGATTGACGACTGGAGACTGGTCCATGAATTTTGCCAAGGGTAGCCTGGGTTGGATCGAAGTGATTTGCGGCCCGATGTTCAGCGGCAAGAGCGAGGAACTCATCCGCCGGCTCCGGCGCGCCGAAATCGCCCGCCAGCGCGTGCAGATCTTCAAGCCCGGCATCGACCAGCGCTACTCCGAGGACCACATCGTCTCCCACAGCGAGCTGAAGATCCGCTCCGACTCCGTCAAGGACGCCGCCGAGCTCGAGGCGAAGCTTGACCGCCGCGTCGAGGTCATCGGCATCGATGAAGCCCAGTTCCTCGGTGACGGGATCGTGGACACCGTTGTGCAGTTGGCCGACATCGGCAAGCGCATCCTCATTGCCGGCCTCGACACGGATTACCTCGGGCGTCCCTTCCACCCCATGCCGGAACTCCTGGCGGTGGCCGACGAGATCACCAAGACTCTCGCCATCTGCATGCAGTGCGGCAATCCCGCCAAGCACACCCAGCGCCTGGTGGCCAGTGAGGACCTGATCGTCGTCGGCGCCGCAGGAACCTACGAAGCACGTTGCCGCCGCTGTTTTGAGCCCAACCTGGCTAAGTTGCAGGTCAGCGCTGCACGCGTACCGGCTCATTAAGTAACCTTTTGTAACGCAAAAGTTCCTCCGATCTGCCAATTTACGGCCTCGCGCCACCCCTTGCGGTAAGAACTTCGGGTGCGACTCAGGGTAAACCGGTTCCGCATAAGGGTATCTCCGCCCGTTCATTTTCTGCCGATTGCGGTATTTTCTCTAAAGTTAACGTCTGATGAATTGGAACGCTGCTTGCGATGACAATTCCAGTGCTGCTCCCGCCGCGCGCAAGGCAGGTGGCAGCGGGAAAGTACACGGAAAATCAGAGTTCCGGAGCGATCGGGCAAGCGTGGCGGGCTGGTGAAGAAATCTCGGCAGACTAGTGCTTTAGGCGACAACACGGGGCCGGATTTATTCATCGATTGTATCAGCAGCCCCTGCACTCAGGCGCTCAGAATCCGTTAGCAATCGGTCCCCGTAAGTCGGGGCCGCCAATTTCCGAGTCAGTAACTGCTGGCCGCGGCGTTTGCGCACCATTCCACGCCGTACTTATAGAGCCAGAGAGGACCAATGACCAATCGGGTGAAGTTGAACACGGCGACAACGCACAGGCCGTCCGACGCAGCGTTTTGTGAGTTGACGCGCTGTGCCGGACAGAATCGGGGAGGCGCCCAATGGAAGTAAAGGCGCTCGTCCTCGTAGGGGGTGCCGTGGAGGGCGCTGCGGAGAATTTCGCGGGCACCCCGTTGGCCGTCGCCGACGTTCTTGGGCACTCCGCCGTGTATCACCTCGTCGAGCACCTCCGCCGGCAAAGTGTGACCGATGTCGCCATCATCAGCGACTTCCCGGCGGCGTCCTGCGACAGAACCTCGCGCCGTTCCGCCGAGTCGCAAAGCTGGATGCTGGCGCCCGGAGCGCAACTTTGGCGTGCGGCCGAGACTGCCTTTAACGACTTGGCACAAAGCGGCGCGGAAGAGATCCTGGTGATTCGCGTGGGAGCTTATGTGGAACCCGATGTCGACGACCTGCTCCAGGCGCACATCGAAAATCGCACCCATGCCACGCGCGCGGTGGATGAACACGGCGAGCCGATGGATTTACTGGTCGTGACCGCCTCGCGGCGTAACGAGGCGGCTTACGCTTTCCGGCACGCGCTGAGCGAAACTCGCACCCGTTGCGGTTCCTGGCGCTTCCGCGGGTACGCGAACCCGCTGCGCAGCGCGCAAGACCTGCGCTGCCTGGCCGTCGATGCTTTCCTTGGCGAGAACGGCATTGTGCCCGATGGGATACAAGTGCGGCCTGGCGTCTGGGTCGCGCGCGGCGCAGCGGTACATCCGCGTGCGCGCGTCCTCGCTCCGGCGTTCATCGGCCGTCGCGCGCGGGTTCGTGCCAACGCCGTGCTCACCCGTTGCAGCGTCGTGGAGCGCCATGCCGATATCGGCGTGGGCACCGTGATCGAGGACGCCTCCGTGCTTCCCTTTACCTGCGTCGGCGCAGGCCTCGATGTGGTTCACGCCGTTACCGGCTCCGGGCGGCTTGCCAGCCTCGAGCACGATGTTGAGATCGAAATTTCCGACCCGCGCCTGTTGCGGTCGGTGCCGTACAAACCCGGATGGCGCGCGCTGGCCCTGGCCGCGTCGGCGCTTTCATTCTTGTTGCCGTCGCCCGTCTCGCAGCGCCTGGCTCGCTCCGGCCGAATGAAGTCCGCGGAATTGCCCGAGGCGGTTGCTTCGCCCTCGGCTTTGCACACGCCCGCGGGATTCCCGGCGGGCACAAGCGCGGTCCAAGTTTCGTCGCGCACTTGGCAATGATTATTGAGGAGATATGGAGAATAACCGGCCCGTCTTTGTAAAACGAATTCCCGAGCGCCTCAACAACCGTGAGGCCAAGGCATTCCTGCGCGAAATGGAAAAAGTCGTCAACTCCGACCGCCCGCAACTGGTCTTCGACTGCTCGACCGTGAAGCAGATCGACGCCGCCGGCGTGGAAATGCTCCTGCACTGCCTGTCGCGCGCCGTGCGTCATGACGGCGACCTCAAGCTCGCCGCCGTCTCGCCGCAGATGGAAATCGTGCTGCAGATGACGCGCACCGACCGTCTCTTCGAGATCTACGACACGGCCACCGATGCTGTGCTCAGTTTCAGCCGCTTCCTGCCGTCGGCGGTGAAACGTCCGTCCTCGGTGTTGAAGATGCCTGCGCCTGCCTTGGCCGGTGACCGGCCCGAATCCGAACTCGCTGCCTAAAAGGAGCCATGTCCGAACCTGGAGCCATTACGACTCTTCCGCTCCGCCAGAGTAGCTGGCGGGGAGCAGCTACCCGCATCTTTAATCCCAGTCGGTCTCACAGCAAGGTGCTGGGCGGCAGCATCGTAATGCTCGTCGGCTCGGCGCTGGTCAGTGTCCTGAACTTCGCCTATAACGTCGCCGTCGCGCGCATGCTGGGGCCCGCCGGATTCGGCCATGCCGCCGTCGCCGTGACCCTGCTGATGTTTGTCTCCGCGGTCACGCTCAGCTTCCAGCTCGTCGGCGCAAAACTGGTGGCGCGCAGCGAGTCGCTGGCTGAGAAGGCGGCCGTCTAT
>JBOGLI010000666.1:0-2112 GCA_050746165.1 Terriglobales bacterium
GTACCAGGAAGCGGCGAACATCTACAAGGACAACTGCGCTTTTTGTCACGGGCTGCCCAACCAGCCACAGTCGCCCGCGGCCAAGGGTGAGTATCCGAAACCACCTCAGCTATGGCGAGGGCACGGCGTCACCGACGACGAACCCGGCGAGACGTATTGGAAAGTCGCGAACGGCATCCGCCTGACGGGAATGCCAGCGTACAAGCCGAGTTTAGACGAGCAGCGGCTGTGGGAAGTCACAATGTTGTTGAAGAACGCCGACAAGATACCGCAATCGGCGCAGCAAGTGCTCGGCGGACAACTGGTGCCCGGACAAGGCGGCGATCACCAACACTAGCGGGGAGCTGATGCCGATATCCCTCAGCGGCTAAAGCCGCATACACGTGGCCACGGTGCGGCGCGGCTAAAGCCGCGCCCTTCCGAAACCATTTGCAACAAGATTGACTCACGCATCTACCGGCGCGGGTACGCCGATCAGCCGACCTACGGCTTCTGCTGGCCCTGATTCTTCGCCGGCTTATTGCGGTGCGCTTCGCCCGTGGCCGTGTTGCCGCTTTGTTGGCCGGAGCGCTCCCTTCCGCCGGTCGGCTGCGACCCGATCCCACCAGTGTTGGTTCCCTCCGCAGTAACGGTCGTGATGGTGAGCGCGGGAACGGTGTGGTTCCACGCTTGGGGAACATTCTGGAACACAATCCGCACCGGCTTCTGCGTGTTCGGTTCGATCGGCGCCTGCACCAGGTCTATGGTATTTCCGCTCGCCGGATCGAGGATCATTACCTTCGACGGAATCGTCGCCGCCGCCTGTCCATTCTGGCCGGCGAACTGTCCAGTGACGGCAACGCCCGTAACGGCGGTGTTACCGGTATTCGACATCAGCGCATCCATCGCCACTTCGTTGCCGACTGGCGACGGTACGAGCTTCGCGCCGGAGAACTGGATCTGTCCACCCGTCGGTTGCGGCGGAACGCTGGCCGAGCTCGCGGGAATATTCGCGGATCGGGGCGTGCGCGGCATCCAGATGATGATCGCCGTCAGGATTGCCGCGGCCACGACAAGCGCTAGAACCACCCATGGGAATCCGCTCTTGGGCGCGTTGCGGCGCAGGTCAGCGTTCAGTCGGTCGTCGTCTCTATCTCTGCCGGTCGGTTCTGGGAAACGCGGGTTGGTGGCCATGGTCCCTCTCGTGACGAAAATTCAACACTCTGGACAGATGTCAGAGAGAGCCGCGAGTTTGCTTAAAACCAGTGCTCAGTGCTTAGTGCCGAGTGCTTAGTACTTTGCAGTTCTCATTCGCCCGCGACGGTAAGTCCATCGATGCGCAGCGTCGGGGCCGCGACGGATCCGCGAAATTCAAGGTCGCTGCCGATTTCGCTGATGTTGTTCAGCATGTCGCGCAGGTTTCCGGCCACGGTGACTTCCTCAACGGGATACGTAAGTTCCCCGCCCGAGATCCACAAACCGCTGGCGCCACGCGAGAAGTCGCCGGTCACCATGTTCACGCCAAATCCGAGAAATTCGGTGACGTACAGACCTTCTTTCACTGCGCCAATAATGTCCGTGGGTGATTTCGTGCCCGCGCTGAGGAAAAGATTTCCCACTCCAATTCCCGGATTGCCGGCGAGTCCGCGCGAGGCGTTGCCGGTGGTCCGGAGGCCGAGTTTGCGCGCCGTGTAGGTGTTCAGGAGGTAGGACTTCAGCACGCCATTATCGATCACCGTGGTGCGGCGAGTGGGAATGCCTTCGCCATCGAAGGGAGAGCTGCCGAAGCCACCGATGACGGTGCCATCGTCGATGACGTTCACGTTCTCACCCGCAATCTTCTCGCCCAGTTTGCCGGCGAGGAACGAGGCGCCGCGATAGACCGAATCGCCGTTCGCGGCCTCGAAGACGTGTTCGACGATGGTGCGCGCCACCAGCGGATCGAGGATGATGGGGACCTTGGCAGTCTTTACCTTGCGCGCGCCCAAACGGCGCACGGTACGTTGCGCTGCTATGCGTCCGACTTCTTCCGCCGACTCCAACTTCTTCAACGTGCGCGCGACTGAAAACCAGTAGTCGCGCTGCATCGATCCGTCCTGCTGGGCAACGGGTACGGCGGCCACGGAACAATAC
>JBOGLI010000667.1:0-2627 GCA_050746165.1 Terriglobales bacterium
GGAGGATGGTGACGGCATGACGGTGCAAACGCCGGTGGCGTGCCCGGAAGCCGGCACGCCGTCGAAATCGTTGCCTCGGCTGCGATACGCCTACCAGACGTTGCGCGGGGCCATTTTCCATTTCTCCGATTCGGATGAAAATCCGCTCCGGCGCCGTCTCCAGCGCGTTCCGCTTCTCCGAGTTCCCTACCGGCACCTGAACTTCATCCTCTCCATCCTCTATGAGGGATGGTGGCTGGATCCCGCGGAAGAATTCGATTACTACCACCGCATGCGGCTGTGGAATTTCGATTCCGCGGTGGAACAGGAACGCCATCGGCGCAGCATGGCGGTCCTGCAACCGCATCGCAGCGGCGGCGATTGGGGCGATGTCCTCGAGGTCGGTTGTTCCGAGGGTACATTCACGCAGCGAATAGCGCCGTTCTGCCGCTCGCTGCTGGCGTGCGACGTTTCCGAGATCGCTTGTGCACGCGCGAGAGAGCGCTGCCGCGATCGTCACGTGGAGATTCGAAACATGGAGATCGCGAAAGAGGCGCTTCCGGGAACGTACGACGTGGTCTTTGCCCTCGATGTCATCGACGTCATTCACGGCCCGCGACAGGTACGGAGCGTCTGGGAGAAAATGATCGCAGCCATAAAACCGGGAGGCAATCTGGTCATGTCATCCTGCCAGTTGCCGCGCGGGTTGCGCTCGAGTTGGTGGAGCCGGACGCTGATGGAGGGGGCCGAAAACCATGTCAGTTTTCTGCGACAACATCGGGCATTACGCGTGTCGCACTGCGAGCCGTACCCTGATCCAGCAGATGCCGCGGCTCGGCCGGGATATCTCGATCACCTGATCGCGGTGTTCGAGAAGAAGTAGCAGCCCATGAGATTCTCGGTCGTCATCCATACGTTCAACCGGCGCGACTTACTGGCGCGCACGCTGGCGATGGTGTGCGCGCAGCAATTTCCTCGCGATGATCACGAGGTGGTTGTCGTCTCGGACGGCTGCACGGATGGAACTGCTGAGTTTGTTCGTACGCTGCGGCCGCCATGCAGGATTCGCGTGCTCGAGCTCCCGAACCAGGGGCCCGGAATGGCGTACATTGCCGGTATCGAGGCGGCCGAGGGCGAGCTCGTATTGTCGCTGGACGATGACATCCTCGTTGGCCCCGACCTGCTCACGCAGCACGACCAGGCGCACTCGGCTGGCGAGCCGCTCGTCGCATTCGGGCCGGTGCTGGTATCTCCGGAGAGTCCACGCGGGCTTGCCGCCGAATATGTACGGCGCAGCTTCGATGCCTATTACCGCGCTTTTCAGCCGGGCGACGGTGGCACGACGACGGCGATACCGGGTTTCGATCCCAACTCCTCTGTTCGGCGGTCGGTGTTCCTGAAACACGTGAAGGCGGACAAGCGGTTTTCGTACTGCGGCGACCGGGCGGAGGTCGGAATGCAACTGGCGAGGGCAAAGGTTCCCTTCCGGTTCCTGCCCGACGCGGTGACTTACCAGGTTTACGTCAAGACCGTCGTCCAATTGGCCCGAGACCATGCGAGGCACGGCGAGATTGTCGTCCGGCTGTGCCGGAAATACCCGGAGTGGCGCGAGCGTTCGCCGTTCTGCCTCCCGTTCGGTCCGATTGCAGGATTTATGAGAAAAGCCGCAGCCACGGGGTTTTTTCCGCCGGACGCACTGCTGGCCGCGATGTGCCGCTGGTCCGGCGGAGGCACGGGGCAGAGTTCGCGCACTGCGCTTCGTCTTCTTCGCATGCGACTGGCGCTCCAAACGTATCGCGGCGCCATTCGCGAGGCGGGGTCGTGGAATGAATTGATGCGCCTTTGCGGTCCAGTTGCCGGTCCGGTCATGCAAAGTTCGGCGCCGGCGCCCCAAACCGCGCGGGCCGGGGGTAAACCGTAGGATGCGGGCCGGCGAACAAGCCGTGCGCAATAGCGCCATCAACTTCGCCCGTTACGTGGTCGTGGGCGCCACCAGCGTGGTCGTGTCCATCGCATTGGCGCGCTTCCTCACGCCCGCGAATCTCGGCGTTTACAGTTACTTCAACTGGCTTGCCGCCATGGGATGCATGCTGGCGACGCTTGGCCTCCCGGCGGCGTGCGAGAAATACACGGCAGAGTGTCTGGGCTCGGGGGCGCACACGGTAGCTGCCGAACTGCTGCGCGCATTATTGCGCATGATGGGCGTTCTCACCGTGGTGGCCGCGGTTGCCATCACCGCGTTCGTGATCGTTCTCCACCTGTTTTCGGGCATTCTTGCGGGTCTTTTGGCGCTGACTGTCCTGACGTTTTCCGCGAATATCGGCTTGGCCGCGGTTCTCGGCGGCAGCCAGAATTATCGAGATCTCGCCGCCATTAACGGATCCGGCGCCGTTGTTCAGGCGGTTCTGCTGTCGATGGCAGCAGTCCGCGGCGCCTCGGTCACTGCATTGCTTGCGGTGAATCTCCTGGTGGGCATTGCGGTGATGCTGCTGCTGGCGCGCAAGGTCCGTCCGCTGTGGGCCTCGAAGCTCAGTACGGAAGCGGCCTCCGACATGATCCGGCGGCTTCGCAGGTTTGCCGTTCCCGCGTCGTTCATCGCGCTGTTGGACTTCCTCGTCTGGGACAAGTCGGAGATCCTCTTCCTGAAG
>JBOGLI010000668.1:0-3411 GCA_050746165.1 Terriglobales bacterium
GTCCCTGCACGGTGCCGTTGTCGCCCTGGAAATCGGTGACGAGCCAGCCCTTTCCGGGTGTGCGCGTCATGCGCATCGAGAGCTGCTCGCTCTGGCTGAAGGTGACCGCCGAGTTCGTCTTGTAGGTGTAGTTCTGCACCCAGTCGGCGCGGACCGTCGCGTCATTGCAGGTGATGGCCGACTGCGAAATGCGCGGGTTGATCGACATCGACGCCAGCGTCGGAAACGTGTTGCGCACGTTTTCCGACAGCGCCGTGAACCCGGAGAAACCTGTCTGGTCAAAGAAGTTGAGGAAGTTGGTGATCTGTAGCGAGCCGTAGGCTTGCGCCATATCGCGCACCACGGTCGGCGGATCGTCATAGCCGCCCGCCAGGATGTGCAGCTTCACGTCCATGGCGGCGGATTGATTATTCGTGTCGGTAATCTTGACGCGCGCAACATAGTCCGCCGGCTGCAAGTTGCAGGTCGGAAACTGGAAGTCGGCGCTGGACGACGCGTACCCGTTGACCGCATTGCATCCGGCGGTGGTGCTACCCGGTAGCGCGACGCCCGTCTGCGCCGGCTTGTACGACGGATCGCACAGCACCCACTGATACCCCACGATGCTGCCGCCGGTGGAAGCCTTGGAAGCCGAGGCGTCCAGCGCCGCCACGCCCGGACCACCGAGCGCCGCGCCCACGTCCACCGATTTCTCGGTGCTGTTCACTGCCGGACAGATCTGTCCCGGGTCGCACGGCTTGCCGACGATGGTTAAGGCCAGCGTCTGCTGCGCCTGCGCGATGCTGGTATTTGCCGACGCGACCACCGATTCCAGGTTGGAAAGAATCGTCTTGAACGTCTGCCCGAGCGATGCGTTGGTCGAATCGAACGCGGCCTTCACCGCCTGGTTGAACTGGTCATCCGGGGTCCCGCTCGGGTTGCGCTGCAGCAGTGCCTGGTTGGCCGTGTTGTATTGCGTCTGGAATGACGCCGCGGCCTGCGCCACCGCGTTATTGATCTGCTGCGACGCGGCATTAATGGCGCCCTGTACCGAGTTCACCTGCGAACTGAACTGCGTATTCGCAGTATTCAGGGTGTTGCTGTCGGCGTTAAGCTGCTGCAGTTGTTGCAGCGCCTGGCCGGCCGTCTGCTGCAATGTCGCCAGGTACGAAGTCAACCCTCCGGACGTGGTTTGGCCCTCGGTGCTGAACAGCGCCAGGTAAGCCTTGCTGAAGTCCCCGCCTTGCGCTGCATTCGGAGGAGCCAGGATCGTAAATACGGCCGCCGAATCGGCGCCGCTGCTCTTTCCTAAATGAATCGTGCGCGGTCCGGGTGCGGCGTCGGCCGCGATCACTACGTGGACCGTCACCGACGTGTCCGTCACCGTTCCTAACGTGACCGTCATTCCCGTCGCCGATCCGCCGGAGGCCGACGCGCTCGCCGCGTTCACGCTGCCCATCTTCGTGCCGGTCAGGTTGGCATCGAGCGTGGTTCCCGGCAGCGCGCTCAGCGGCGACATCGCCGTGATGATCGCCGGTTCGGTGTCCTGGATCAGTTGCTGAATCTGTGCCGGAGTGGCATTGGCCGGCGGGGTAGGCGCTTTGCCGGCTGTGACCGTCGTTGTCATTCCGGGCGCGCACTGCACGCTGCCGGCGATGTTCGGATCAGAGTTGGAAACCTGTACAAGTCCGGAAATGCAAACGAAGGTGCTGCCCGACGCCGGCTCCGAGTCGATGCCGAAATCGGTGCCGATGACACCGGCGACCGCCGTGGGCGTGCGCAACTCGAAGCTGCCGCCCTGGCGCGTCACCTTCGCCACTTCGGCGCGGATGCGGCCGTACGTCATGGTCAACGCCGTCTGCTGGCTGCGGGCGTCGTGCTTGACGATGCGCAAATCTGACTGCGACCCTAACGACAGGATTGACTGGTCCACGAGCGTGATGCGCGCGCGGCCCCCGCGTTCCGTCTTGATCTGGTCGTTCCAGATGATCTCGTCGCCCTTTTTCGCATCGGTGGTGGACGCGGTCCTACCCGCGCCGCGCACGATCCGCGCGATCGGCAACAGCGCGGTAATCGACCCCGCCTTGGTGCCTTTGGCCGACGTTGGCGCGGGCGCGGGTGGCGCCGCCGCCGCCGCGGGAACCAGCCATGCGAATAACAGCATTACGGTGATCAGGATCGGCAGTCTTTGCTTGGTCATCATCTTCTTCTCTGCCCTTCAGACCAGGCTCGATGACACGAATGAGAGTTGCGGAAAATCCCCGTTCCTCGCCCCTCGTGCCTCAGGCCTCACGCCTCAATGTTCTCAACCGGACTCTAACTCCGGTACTTACCTCGGTAACTCCCGCTATTACCCGCGACAGTTGCCTTCCGTACTCACAGCCCCAAACCCTTGACGCTACTTGCTCTTGGCGACGTACACGCCGTCCCAGTCGGTCGCCGGCGCATCCGCCATGTACTCCATCGCCCGCTTCATAAATGTTTGCGACGGCCCGTCGTGCGGGTATTTCGCCAGGATGGCCTCGTATCTCTGGATCGCCTCGTCGAACGATTTGCGATAGAACGCCTCTTGCGCCTGCTCCCACCGCATCAGTAAATCGCGGTGTTTGTCGGTGTCTTTCCCAAAGGCAATCAGCTCGTAAATCTTCACCGGGATCAGCTTGCCCTTCACCCGGATCCGGTCCAGGTCGCGGCAGACGAATTCGTTCTTCACCTTGGCGTACGTGGTTTCGCCGATGATCCGCGCCGTGTGGTACTCCTTGTTCTGTCCCTCCAGGCGCGATGCCAGGTTCACCGGATCGCCCATCACCGTCCAAGCGAAACGCTTGCTCGACCCCATGTTCCCGACGTTCACCAAGCCGGAGTTAACGCCGATTCCGATCTCCAGCGTCCGGCGGCCCTCGACCTCCCACTTCAGGTTCAGCTCCTCGAGTCGCGCGCTCATGTCGAGGGCGGCGGCGCAGGCGCGGCTCGCGTGGTCTTCCTGCGGGAACGGTGACCCCCAGAACGCCATCAGCGCATCGCCGATGTACTTGTCCAGCGTGCCCCAGCGCTTGAACAGGATGTCCGTCATGTCGCCGAGATATTCGTTCAGCAGGTACACCAGTTCGTCCGGCGTCAGCCCTTCGGAAATCGTGGTGAAGGAGCGGATGTCGCTGAACATGATCGACAGTTCTTTCGACTCGCCACCCGCCTTGAAGTACTTCTTCGGGTTCTCCTCGATCAGCCGGATCACGCCCGGTGATACGTAGCGCTCGAACGTCCGCCGCACCTTGCGCTTCTCGCGCTCCTCGAAGACCATGCGGAAGCTGGTGATCGCACCGTAATTCACCACCAGCGTTCCCGCCGGGACCACGATGTACAACCACAGTCCCCAATGCGAAAACGCGAAATACGCGATGCCCAGGAACGCCGCCAGCGCCGCCACCATGC
>JBOGLI010000669.1:0-2676 GCA_050746165.1 Terriglobales bacterium
CCTAAGAGTATTGCGAGCGACGCTACGCCGACGCGCCAGATCGATACAGCTCCGCGCGCGCCGCGCTATAGCGGCTTCGACGGCCAGTACATCGCCGGCGCCTGGCGCCACGGGCGCCAAGGCGAAGTGGAAATCGACAGCAATCCGTTTTCCGGAGAGACCCTCGCCGAGATCGTGATGGCAAATCGGCATGACCTGGACGAGGCCTACAAGGCTGCTGCCAAAGCGCAAAAGGCATGGGAAGCGGTTCTGCCGGCGCAGCGGGCGGCCATCATGTTGGGCGCCGCAGCGATCATGCAATCGCGCAAGGAAGAACTGACCGGCTGGCTCGTTCGGGAGTCCGGTAGCACACGCTTCAAAGCAGAGCTGGAGTGGCAGTTCGTGCACGCCATCACCCTCGAAGCGGCGTCATTCCCGCACCGTATTGAAGGCCGAATTCTGCCGCTTGACGAGTTCGGCAAGGAGAGCAGAGCGTATCGTCAGCCGCTCGGTGTGATCGGCGTCATCAGTCCGTGGAACTTCCCGATGTATCTGTCCCAACGGTCCATCGCGCCCGCCCTCGCGCTTGGCAATGCGGTCGTAGTGAAGCCCGCCGAGGATACGCCCGTGACCGGCGCCTTGCTGCTCGCGAAGATCTTCGAAGAGGCAGGCCTGCCCGAAGGCTTGCTGAACGTCGTGATCGGACCGATCGCAGAGATCGGTGACGAGTTTACGCTGCATCCCATTCCCAAGCTGATCTCCTTCACCGGCTCGACGCGGGTCGGCCGCCATATTGGCGGGCTCACGATGAGCGAGCCTCATATGAAGCGTGTCGCCCTGGAATTGGGCGGCAACGCGCCCTGCGTCGTTCTGGATGATGCCGACCTCGACCAAGCGGTCCGTTCGGCGGTCGTCGGCAGGTTCCTGCACCAGGGTCAGATCTGCATGAGCACCAATCGTATCATCGTCGACGCGAAGGTGTACGACGAATTCGTCGACCGTTTCACGACACACGTCAAAGGCCTCAAATACGGAGACCCGTCCGACCCGAGCGTTTCGATCGGTCCCATCATCAACGAGAAACAGCTTAAGAGCCACCTCGAACATATCGCAGGAGCTCGCGCGTCGGGAGCGCGCGAGATGACAGGTGGCGCGCCGGACGGCCAGATTCTGCCCCCGCATGTTTTCGCCGATGTCAGGAACGACATGCCAGTAGCCCAGGAGGAGATGTTCGGACCCATCGCGCCCATCATCAAGGTGTCTGGCGAGGCAGAAGCCCTGCGGGTTGCCAACGATACCCAGTATGGCCTCTCAAGCTGCGTGTTCACGCGGGACAGGGAGCGCGGTGTTCGGTTTGCGCTCGGGGTACAGGCCGGGATGACCCACGTGAATGATCATAGCGTCGATGATACCGCGACGGGTCCCTTTGGCGGCGAGAAGAACAGCGGTATCGGCCGCTTCGGAGGCGACTGGATCATTCACGAGTTCACACGTGATCACTGGATCACTGTTCGACACGCGCCCGCATCATTCCCTTTCTGAACCAGACGCAAGCGCGCCACAGAAAGGCCGAATAGGGACTTTACGAACACACCCAGTAGCAACGGAGGAAAGCCATGGTGACTTACGACTTCATCGTTGCCGGTGGCGGATCTGCAGGTTCGCTGGTAGCCGGCAGAGTCGCGACACAGAGCAATGCCTCTGTTCTTCTCCTCGAGGCTGGAGGGCGCGACCTTAATCCACTCATCCACATTCCAGCGGGTTTCACAAAGCTGATCGAGCACCACCTGTTTCTTTGGCAATACCATACGACGCCTCAGATGCAACTCGATGGCAAGTCGCGGCCGTTCTATGCGGGTAAAGGCTTGGGAGGCGGCAGTTCGATCAACGCGATGGTGTACGTGCATGGCCAGGCTCGCGACTACGCGGGCTGGCAGGAAGCGGTGGGCGACACCGGCCATTGGTCGTACGAGGATATCCTGTCCCACTTCCGGGCGATGGAAGCGAACGACATTTTCGACAACCCCTACCACGGCGCCGACGGCCAGTTGAAGGTGTCGCAGCCTCATAACATCAACTCGCTCAATCTGGCGTGCATCAGGGCGTTTCAGGAGGTTGGCCTCCCCTACAACGCCGACTACAACGGCGTGAGCCAGCGCGGTGTCGGGCCATGTCAGACGACCATGGGGAATGCCCGTCGGTGCAGCTCAGCGGTCGCCTTCCTGCACCCGGCGGAGAACCGGCCGAACCTGACGATACATGAGCATGCGACCGCCCATCGCGTCATCCTGGAAGGCGACCGCGCGGTCGGCGTCGAATACCTGCATCATGGCCGGCCTGAGCGCGCAATGGCCAACAGTGAAGTCATACTGTGCGCGGGTGCGTTAAACTCGCCGCGTATCCTCATGCTGTCCGGCATCGGGCCGGAACGAGAGCTGGCCAAGCACGGGATCCCCGTCAAGCTGGCCTCCCCGGGTGTGGGCGCAAATCTACACGACCACCCGAATACACCCAGTGCTGCGCATTGCCGTACCGAAATGGGATATCAGAAAGATATGAGCGGAATATACATGCTCGCAAACGGGCTCCGTTACATCCTGACAAGGGACGGACCGGCTGCCAGCAACGGCATTGAGTCGGTAGCCTACTACGATCCGGACCATCCGGATGACGCGGACGCGCTGCCGACCATCCAGG
>JBOGLI010000670.1:0-2392 GCA_050746165.1 Terriglobales bacterium
GTACGGTCCGGTGCCGGTCATGATGTAGAGGAAGGGCACGGATTCGTGCAGATCGTGCATGACCGTGGGGTGCCACTTGATCCATGTGGCCAGCATGTTGCGCGAGAGGGCGAGCGACATGCCGAGCGAGTCGCGATTGTTGTCGTGCGAGACGTAGTGTCCCCACCAGGTGAGCGGCAGTGGTTGCTCGTCCGGGTGCTTGACGTGCCGCATGTAGATATCGACTTCGCGGTCGTGACCGTCGGTTTCGACTACCGGCGTGATCATCACGATGGAATTCTTGCGGATCTGCTGGATGAAAGGTGTGTCCTCGACGGCGATGCGATACGCCAACTCCATCAGCATTTCGGGAGCGCCGGTCTCGGGCGAGTGGATGGAGCCGTCGGCCCAGTAGATGGGCTTGGCTTCGGCGATGAGCTTCTGCGCCTCGTCGTCGGAGATGGTACGCGGGTCGGCCAGCTTGGCCATGATCTCGCGGTTGCGGTCGAGCGCGGTGAGGTTCGCTTCGTCACTGACGAAGACGGCAAGCATCTCGCGCCCTTCCTCGCTCTTGCCGATGGAGAACACCTTCACGCGCGGCGACTTGGATTCCAGCAGGCGCATGTAGGCGTTGATGTCGCGGTTGTAATCGAGGACATTGGGGGCGCCGACGATGTGGTGCAGAAACGTGTCGGGTGCGGGCACGCAGGAACTGAGCGGGAGGTGATCGACGAGCTCGGTGGAGAACGCCTTGTCGGTGGTGAACTCGCGGATTTGGCGCGTGTAGTCGGCGTCGTCCGACACGGTGCAGGGTTGCTGGGCGACCGAAATCGTGGCGATGACGACGAGGGACGATAACGCGGCGATGTATCGCTTCATGACGTTTATTTCCTGATGAAGTGCGGCGCGGAATTATGGCGCAAGCGCGCGCAAGATGTCACGCAACTTCGAAAAACATCAGCGCAGAGTGCGCAGAGATGCAGAGACCGGAGAGAACAAAACTCAGCCTTTGACGTGAATCAGCGGCTCCGTTTTTTCCAGTACTTCTCCGATCACCACGGCGGGAAAGTTCCGGACGCGGAGATCGGCGACGAGGCGGTCGGCGACCGAGGCATCGGCCGAGATCAACAGCCCGCCGGCGGTCTGCGGGTCGTAGAAGAGCGTCTGGAGTTCGGGATAGACGTCGTCGTCGAAGCGCACGTCGCATTCGGCGAATTCGCGGTTCGCATTCAGGCCGGCGGGAATGTGCTTGGCCTCAACACAATCCACGGCGCCGTCGAGCAGCGGAACGTGCAGCGAATCGATGCGCAGGCTGACGTTGCCGGCGAGTGCCATCTCGCGGGCATGGCCGAGGAGGCCGAAGCCGGTGATGTCGGTGACGGCATGAACGACCGGCTCGAGGAGGCGGCTGTTGTGGTCGACGATGCAATCGGCGCCGCCGCGGTTGAGCATGGTCATCGATTCAATGGCGGCGTCGATCCAGTCCTGCTCGGCTTTCCCGTGCTTGATGGCGGTGGAGATCACGCCGGTGCCGATCCCCTTGGTGAGAATGAGCTTGTCGCCGGGGAGCGCGCCGGCGTTGGCGAGGACGCGGTCGGGATGAATGATGCCGGTGACGGCGTAGCCGAACTTGAGTTCGTCGTCGCGGATGGAGTGGCCGCCGACGATCGTGCACTCGGCTTCGGACATCTGGCTCAGTCCGCCGGCAAGAATGCTCTCAAGGACGCTGAGATCGCCTTTCTCGGGAAAGCAGACGATGGCGAGGGCGTTGATGGGGCGTCCGCCCATGGCGTAGACGTCGCTAAGAGCATTCGTGGCGGCGATGCGGCCGAAGGTGAAGGGATCGTCGACGATCGGCGTGAAGAAATCGACAGTCTGAACCAGCGCAAGCTCGGGCGAGAGACGATACACTCCGGCGTCGTCGGCCTTATCGAAGCCAACCAACACGTTGGGATCATCCTGCCGGGCTAATTTCCCAAGCACCGCGTCCAGCGCCGCCGGACTGAGCTTGCTTGCTCAACCCGCGGCTTTGACGTGCTCGGTCAGCCGAATTGGCTTGGCATCTTGCATCAAGCGCCATTTAACCACAGGTGTAGAACAAAACGATGTCTGATTGAATACCGGCCCGCTTTCTCTCGAAACCATAATCGCGAAATTTCACGGAACCGGAACGAAGGTTTACGCGTCTGACTATGTATGCGAAAGGCCATTCTGCGCGCGGTGGTGGTGGCGATGGTGGCGTGGGCCGCACTGCTGGCCTGGAGGTATGCGCGCATTCCGGCTCTGCCGCCGCGACCACAAGCCGACATGGGAACCGTCAAGGAGGACCTGCTGGTGTTCGCGCGCGCGGAGCGGGCTTTCTATGCGTCGGCGGGACGATATGCGGAGATGCACGAGTTGCGGACCGCGGGAC